>JAKAFQ010000660.1 GCA_021817875.1 Pseudomonadota bacterium | reverse complement strand
CACCACTTCCTGAGCGGCAATTCATCTGGGTTCGCGTGCTGATGGCGGACGGCCGGACGTCCATTGAAACGACGGGAATGTCCCGCAGACTGCCCGTTTCGGACTTTCCCGCCTTGCTCGCGCTGCGGCCGGGCCAGGAACTCATTCGATCCATCGAGACGCGTTCGGGCCTGGTGTTCCAGACGCTCAGCATGCGGCTCACGCACCAGCACGGCCGGCCGGCCGTGCTGCAGGTCGCGATCGACCGTACTGCCGAGCAACACCTTCTTATGCAATACCGCGAGCGCCTGATGGCGGTGCTGTTGATCTCCCTCGCCATATGTTCCGCCATAGGGTTTCTGATCGCGCGCGGCGGTTTCCGACCGGTGGATCAAATCTCTCGGGCGGCGCGCGATATCCGATCCTCGACATTGCATGAACGGCTCGACACCGCCGGTCTTCCGGCCGAACTGCAATCGCTGGCCGAGAGCTTCAACGTCATGCTTGCGCGACTGGAGGGGTCGTTCCAGCAGATCTCGCGGTTCTCGGCTGACGTGGCGCATGAGCTGCGCACCCCGATCAACAATCTGCGGGGTGAAATCGAGGTCGCCCTGGGCAAGACCCGTTCTGAGGCGGAATACCGCGACGTGCTCGGATCGGCGCTCGAGGAGTGTGCCCGTATCGGCCGCGTGATCCAGAGTCTTCTGTTTCTCGCGCGCGCCGAGATGGCCGGTGAAAGCCCGCAACTCGAGATGCTGAACGTTCATGCGGAGATCGCTGCGATCATCGAGTTTTACGAACCGATCGCGGTTGCCGGGGGAGTGGCACTCGCTGCGCAAGTCGAACCCAGTCTCCTGGCCGCTTTCGACCGCCCCCTGTTCCAGCAAGCCGTTGGCAACCTGGTGGCCAACGCGATCGCCCACACGCCGCGCAGCGGGCGGATCCTCGTGAGGGCGCAGCGAAGCGAGAGTAATATGCTGCAAATCGAGGTCGTCGACACCGGGCGGGGAATTGCCCGGGCGCATCTACCGCATGTCTTTGACCGGTTCTACCGTGCCGATCCCGCGCGATCGAGCAAAGGCGGTAATTTCGGCCTTGGCCTTTCGATCGTGAAAAGCATAGCGGCTTTGCATGGCGGGAGCGTCTCGATCGTGAGCGAAAGCGGCGCAGGTACCACCGTCACACTCCGCACACCGTTGCGCGGCGCCTAGGCGGTCCGCCGCCCGCAACAGGTCTTTCTGACGAAATCGTCATCTTGGCGTTCGGGTTTTGTCAGACTGCGCAGCTAGACCCTCGGCGACATGCACGCCTTCCCGTTCAACTCATGATGGCCTTGGTCCGTATGCGGGCGTGGATCGGCTCCGTCCTCCTCCTGCCAGCCTTGCTGGCGGGTTGCGCGCGCTATGTCCCCCGGCCGATCAAGCCAGATGCGACAGCGAGCGAGCTCAGCGCGCGGCGGCTGGACGATCCGAAGCTGGCCAGGTTTCTGGCCGCCATGGGTCATCCGGAGCGGCGCTGGACGATCACAACCGTGACCTTGGCGGCGGTTTATGAGCGCCCGGAGCTGCGCATCGCGCACGAGAAACTCGCGGTCGCCCGCGGTGCGCTGACCTCGGCCTCGGCCATCCCCAATCCTGTTCTCGGATTAAGCCCGACCTATAATGCGGCGGCCGGTTTGCCCTCTCCGATCATGATCGGACCCGTCATCGATTTCCTGATCA
This sequence comes from Pseudomonadota bacterium, assembly GCA_021817875.1. The sequence continues at coordinate 1,325 of JAKAFQ010000660.1, read as the reverse complement.
GCAGTTTCGGCGCGCGATCCGCCGACATGGCCGCCGCGCGGTCAGACATTGCTGCGTCTCATACCAACCGACTCATGCGATGACCGTTTTGGCATAGTCGCGAGAGGCGATGGATCGGATGCGCTCAGGCATCGCCATGAGAGCGTTCCAGGCAGCACAGCAAGCATCCACGATGGCGCGGTAGTCGTCATAGACCCGGTTGCTGAGAAAGTTCTGCCGGAGGAACTGCCAGATGTTCTCGACCGGGTTCAGCTCGGGTGAGTATGGCGGGAGGTGAAGCAGGCTGGTATTGGCCGGCACCCGCAGCTCGCCGCCGGTCTTGTGCCACCCGGCACCATCCACGATCAGTATGGCGTGCGCGCCTGGGGCGATCTGCGTGCTGATCTCCCGCAGATGCAGGTTCATCGCATGCGTGTTCGCCCCGGGCAGCACCAAGGCGGCGCCAACCCCACGAGCCGGACAGACCGCCCCGAAGATGTAGGCCCAGCTATAGCGCTGATCGCGCGGCGCCCGGGGCCGCGTGCCGCGCTCGCCCCAGACGTAGGTCAGGCTGCCTTGCTGGCCGATCCTGGCCTCATCTTGCCACCAGAGCTCGATCGGTTTGTCCCGCGCCTCGGCCGGGATCGCCCCGGCAACCAGTTCGGCGAAGTTTTTTTATGCGCCGCCTGGGCTTCAACATCGGCCTCGGGATGGCGCGGGCGCACCGAGATATGGCTGAACGACAGGGCTTTCAGGATCCGGCTGATGCTGCGCTCGTCCAGGTTCACAAACAAGCGGTCCATGATCCGCCCCCGCAGGTCCGACAGTCGCCAGCGCACCAGGCCATCCTCAGGATCGGGACCTTGCCGCACCCATTGTGCCAGTTGCGCCGTCTCCGCCTCGCTCAGCTTCGGCGGTGGGCCACCGCCGTGCTGATCCCCCAGGCCGTCGATCCCGCGCTCATTGTAGCGGATCACCCAGTCGCGCAACGTCTGCCGGTCCATGCCGCAGGTCTGCGCCGCTTCTGCTCGGCTGCGGCCTTCCAGCACCAGGGCGATGGCGAGTAGCCGACGGGCCACTTTCGCATCCGACTGTCGCACCGCTGCTGCGCGCAGTGCCGGCGCGTCGTTCTCCAACCGAGTGATCTTGACCGTCATCGCCGCCCCCATCTCAGGTCAGCAACTTCCAATCGCATCCCGCCGCGTCGCTCCAAATCACATTCGAGTCAGAGCATTCAGCGCTTGGTATAAGCGCCCGCCGCTCCTGCCAGCGGGTCGAAGGCGCGATACCGGCCAGCCCCTCGGGCCGCCGGTATCATTCACCTGACGGCAACCCTCCCGCGCTAC
>JAKAFQ010000659.1 GCA_021817875.1 Pseudomonadota bacterium | reverse complement strand
CCAGTCGCAGCGCAGCGGGCAACCTTTGAGAAAAACGGTGGATCGAATGCCGGGACCGTCGTGGATCGAGAACCCCTGAATATTGAAGATCTGGCCGATATGCGCCGCCGTGCTCATGGGGACTCAACAGCCTCGGGGTTCGGAAGAGACAGCATACGGATTGTTAACAATTTCGTCAATAAAATGAAAGCGCCGGTGATGCGAAAAGGCAGCGACAGCGCCCGAGCCTTCGCGACGTGGCGTGCCTGCACCGGGCGTGACGCAGGCTGCGGGGGTGACAATAGTCAGGACATGACGGTCTGCGACTGCGCCGCGATGCACCGGCGCGAATCAGGCCGGATCGACTGTCGCGGCATGACCTAAATCACATTGTCGGGTCGATGCGCCGCTCCTGCCGAGCTCGGGTTGCCGTCAATCGCGACCATCGAGCATCGCAAGCAGCGCCAGCGCCGCGTCGGGCTCGGATTCGAGCCCGAGGATGCGATCAGCGTGACGCGCCGCCTGCCGTGGCCCGAGCGGACGGGCCGCCCGCGATGCGCAGTCGATGAACTTCTCGCGCAGCGCCGTATCGCTCAATGCTCGGTCGGGTTCGCCCAGGGCTCGCGGAACCCGATGCTGCAGCAGGCGACCGTCGCGCAGACGCAGCGTAAGCTCGCCGCCCGCAGCGTGGCCGGATGGCCAATCGGTCTGGCACTGAAACTCGCAGCGCTCGGCCAGATCCACCAGCACCGGATCGGTCAATGCCTCCTCGGTGAAGCTGCCCAGAGTGACATCCGGGCGGCACAGGGCCAGCGCGGTCACGAAAGGAATGCTGAATTTGGCATCGATGAGGGTTCGCGGGTGCCGTTTCCGGTCGCGAGGCTCGGCCAGCATCTGCTGGATTGCGCCCCCCGTGCACACGATGGTCGCGATGTCCCGCGGTTGCACCGAGTGCAGGCGCTTCAGGTTCTGCGCCGCCTCGATGTAAGCATGGGTGCCCCGACAGCACGGCCAGCGCTTGAAGCTGAGTTGCTCGATCCAGAAGCGCTGCCCGAGTTCCTCGAGAAGCGGCGCAGGGTCGTACTGCCCCGCCGCAAACAGCTGGTAGAAGGCGGCGGTGCCCTCGAGCGGGGCTTCGAAGCCGCGTACTCCGCGCGCGGCCAGCTGTACGCTCTGCACGGCGGCCTGCGCCGGAAACGCCTCGCGCACCGCGCGCAGGCTGCTGTCGGGACTGAACTTGATCTCGCCGGGACAGCAGTTCTGGCCCAGCAGCAGCGACCAGGCGTCACAGAGCTGGGCCGGGTTGAGACCCGCGAGCCGTGCGGCGGCGAGCGTTGCACCGAAGGCGCCCAGAATCGGCGGAGGGTACCAGCCGCCCGCCTCGAGAGGCCGTCGCAGTGACAGGCCGAGCCGACATACCAGGTCGCAGCCGAGAGCCACCGCCGCAATCAGTTCTCGCCCGGAACAGGGTTGTCCCTCGACGACGGCAAGAGCTGCAGGCAGCAAAGATGCGTTGGGATGCAGCGGCACAGGGTCGAAGGCATCCTCGTAATCGAGCGCGTGCGCCAGGGCGCCGTTGACCAGCGCCGCCTGTGCGGCGCTGGCGCGCTCGCCGAATCCGAGCAGCGTGGCCTGTGCCGGCCCGGGCTGACTGCGCACCAGATCGAGAAAAGGCCGCACTTCCCGGCACTCGCCGCTTGCGGCCAACATCACCCCGACACCGTCCAGGATCGCGCGTCGGGTGGCGCTGATGACGGTCGAAGAGAGTGCTGCCGCGTCGAATCCCAGGGCATGGTTCGCGAGGCGGGCGCTCAGTCCGAGGGAGCCGGACGAAGGCGCAGTGCGCGGCATTGCGGTCTCGGCAGGCATTCAGCCGCCCGGGTCGACGACCAGACGGTCATCGGCCGCGACGAGGCGACCGTTCAGGCCTGCTTCGTGTGTGACGGCGAGGAGATAGTCGCGTACCTCTCCAAAGCGCGGATCGGCAGCCTGGAGAAGGCGTGGCACCGCATCACGATCGATGAACAGCGGCAGTAGCGCAGTCTCGCGGATGTGACCGTCCGCGATGTGCAGCCGCGCAATCACCGACCAGCGTGAGTCGGGCGGGAAGTTGTAGAGACTGTCGAAGTCGGGCACCCAGCCTGGCGCGAGCGTCTGGATTTCCCTGAAGCTCGGCCGCGAGGCGTGCTCAGGGTCCATCCTGAGGTCGGTTGCGAAGTTGCAGAGGCTGTAGAGCACCGGGCGCCCCTCGATGGTTTCTATCCCCTTGAGGATGTGGGCATGATGACCCAGAATCGCGTCGGCACCGGCGAGGATCACCGCGCGCGCGACCTCGCGCTGGTAGTCTGCGATTCGCGCCCGCACGAAATGTATGCCCCAGTGCAGCGAGACGAGCACCACGTCCGCCATGTCTTTCGCGGCGCGGATGTCGGCCTTGATGTCCGTCAGATCCTGGGGATGTGCGTAGGTGTGGATGCGGGCCGGGGTTCCGGGCTGATCAGGCTCGATCTGCTCGTACACGGTGAACGCGCGCAGTGGCGCGCACCCCGCGCGGCGCTCGGTGGCCCGGTAATCGGCCGGCAGGATGGAGCAATAGGCGAGCAGCGCCACCCGTGTGCCGTCCGCGAGCGATGCGACGTGCGCGCGGCGCGCCGCCCGGATGTCCCGCCCGGCGCCGACGACCGCGATGCCGGCCGTCTCGAGGTGACCGAGCGTCTCGATCAACGCCTCGGAGCCCCAGTCCAGGCAGTGATTGCCCGCGCAGGAGATCACATTGAAGCCGGCCGCCGCCAGGGCGCGAGCGCCAGCAGGCGCCGCCAGCACGGCATGTCGCGCCTGCGGAAGGCGAGTGCCTGTCGCAGCAAAGCTCGTCTCGAGCTGACCGAAGGTCAGCTCAGCGTTGCGCAGCGTCGCCGCCGTGGCCGCAAAGCACTCCGCCGCATTGCCGCGATCCGGAGCGATATCTCCGGTCGCGAGCACGATGCCGTTGTCAGGCCGAGGCATCACGGCGCTGCCCGACGCGCGCGGCTGCCGGCGCAGCGATCGGA
>JAKAFQ010000658.1 GCA_021817875.1 Pseudomonadota bacterium | reverse complement strand
TAGCCGCTGAGGTCGGTCCTCGCGTCGCGGACGAATCTACTCCCGTTCCCCATAAGGACGGTTCGCGACTGGCATCACGTACTCGCTCTCTAGCCTCTGGAGCCGGTTCGGCGCGAACGGCCGATCCCGCCCTGTTCCCCATAAGGACGGTGCTCATCGAGTGGGGAGATCTCGCCCGTAGGGGTGCTTCGGGACGGGCGTGCTATCGCACTGGGGCGCGTGCTCCGCATGACGAGCGAGCCATCCATGACGGGTTCATCCCGTAGCGAGATTCTTATATGGACCTGCGGTGCTGTGGTCGGTTTCGGTATCCGAATCGCGTTCGAGTTTCGTTCGGGTCCCACTGCGTACTGCCGTGCTAGATTGGGATAAAAGGCGCGTTTTTATACCTACAGGCAGGATAGACGGACACAGAGGCGGGCTTACCGGTGCGATGCGTAGCAAACAGTGTGATGGGGCTCTCGGGTACTCGACCGGAACGGTCGGGAGGGGGACATCTCCGTGGTGCTCGCTCCGTGGTGAGCCTGAGGTTCACGGCGCGCGTGGTGGGGTGGCGGGGCTCCTGGACCATCGGTTCTGGCGAACCGGAGGGTGCGCGGTGAGCGGGGTGCAGGGTGATCTCGGGCTCGAGGGCTCGGGGAGCGCCGTGGGTACGAGCGCGGAGGGTGGTGCGGGGTCGGGCGCTGGGGCTGCGGCCGCGGCGAACGAGCTGATCGGCACGATCGAGAAGGTGGTGTTTCACAATCCGGGCAACGGCTACTTCGTTGCGCGGGTGTCGGTGCAGGGTGGTTCTGGACTGACCACGGTGGTGGGGTATGCGATGCAGATTGCCCCCGGGGAGCGTCTGACGGCGCGCGGGGAGTGGGTGACGAACGAGAAGTTCGGCCGGCAGTTCAAGGCGAGCGGGATCACGCGCGAGACGCCTCAGGATGGGGAGGGGCTCGCGAAGTACATGGCGAGCGCGCTCGATGGAGTAGGGCCTGAATTCGCCGCCCGCCTGGTGGCGAAGTTCGGCGCGGCGCTGCCGGAGATTATCGAGAAAACCCCCGAGCGGTTGCGCGAGGTTGAGGGGGTTGGGGCGAAGCGCGTGGCGGCGATCGTCAAGGCGTGGTCTGCCAAGGCGGCCGAGGCGAAGGGCCTGGCGTGGCTGTGCGGGATCGGGCTTTCGGTGAAACAGGCAAAGGTCGCGCAGCAGCTCTACGGAGAGAAGGCGCGCGCGGCGATCGAGATGAATCCGTATCGGCTTGCGGATGATCTGTCCGGGCTCGGCTTCCTGAAGGTCGATGTGATCGCGCGCAAGCTCGGGATCAAGTCCGACAGCGAGGAGCGGGTTGATGCGGCGATCCTCTACTGTGTGCAGCAGGCGATCGATGCCGGCTCGTGCGCGGTGAGCGCCGAGCGTGCGGCGCGTACGGCGCTGAAGATTCTCGGCCTGAGGGACGATCCGGCCAGTGCCAATGTCGTGCGCGAGGCGATCAAGCGGCTCGCGCAGAGTGAGCGGGTCGTCGTCGACTGGTCGGCGGGGGAGGTGTGTCTCTTTGCGCGCTGGGTGTACCAGGTCGAGCGCGAGGTGGCGGGCCTTCTCATCGAGCGACGAGAGGGCGCTTCGTACGTGCAGGTGAAGGATGTCTGGGCGGCAGTGGGGCGGGCCGAGGGCGAGCTCGGCATCACGCTCGATGCTCGGCAGCGGGACGCTGTGGCCCGGGCGCTCGAGAGCAATGTGATGGTGGTAACGGGCGGTCCGGGTACGGGCAAGACCACGTTGACCAAGGCGATCGTGCGCGCGTTCGAGCGCGTGCGGGTGTTCGATCATGGCGGTGCGGGCGGTGAGGGCCGGCGCTGCTCGGTGCTGGTGTGCGCGCCAACGGGCAAGGCCGCCAAGCGCGCGAGCGAGGCGATCGGGTGCGAGGCGATCACGATTCACCGTGCGCTCGAGTGGGGCCCGGCCGGGCCGAATCGCGATGCCGACAACCCCATCGAGGCCGATGTCCTGATCGTCGATGAGGTGTCGATGGTGGACGCGCCGCTGATGCGCGCGCTTCTCACGGCAATCCCGGACGGGGCGCGCCTGGTGCTCGTCGGCGATCGCGATCAGCTGCCCTCGGTGGGCCCGGGGCGGGTGCTCTCGGATCTCATCAGGAGCGAGGCGCTCCCGGTGGTGAAGCTCGAAGTGGTGTTCCGTCAGGCGCAGTCGAGTCAGATCATCGTCAATGCGCACCGGGTCAATCACGGCTCGCTTCCGCACATGGGAATGGAGGCGCTGGCCGGGGGCGGTGACTTCGGATTTCTCGTGGAACGGGAGACTGAGAAGGCGCGCGAGCAGCTGCTGGCACTCGTGGCCGGGATGCGCGAGCGCGGGTTCGACCCGGTGAAGGACTGCCAGGTGCTCGTGCCGATGCGAAAGGGCACGCTTGGGACCGATCAGCTGAACATCGAGCTGCAACGGCTGCTCAACCCCGGCCATCGGCTCTCGATCCCGTTCCAGAACGGGGTGCTGTGCAAGGGCGACAAGGTCATCCAGATCAAGAACAACTACCAGAAGGAAGTGTTCAACGGGGAGATCGGGTTCGTGCAGGAGGTCGATCCGCGCGATGGCAGCTGCTACGTGGTCTATGACGACGAGCGGCTGATCGGGTACACGCGGGAGGACCTCAAGGAGATCCGTCTCGCCTATGCGCTCACGATCCACAAGTCGCAGGGCTCGGAGTTCCCGGTGGTGGTGATGGGGATCGCCGGTGAGCACTTCGTGATGCTCAAGCGCAACCTCGTGTACACCGGCATCACGCGTGCCCGCAAGCTGATGGTGCTGGTCGGGGATGCGCGGGCGGTCGGCCGGGCGGTCAAGGACGACAGCATCGATGAGCGGCACAGCAAGCTTGCCGAGTGGCTCGCGGAGGCTGCCGGGGCGAGTGTCGAGGCGGTCGAGAAGATCGATGGCGACGCCTAGTCGACCTGCGTTTACTTAGAACAGATGAGGTGGTTTATGGTTCGCGAAGATTCGAGTGTTCACCCCAATCTCTCTCCGTC
>JAKAFQ010000657.1 GCA_021817875.1 Pseudomonadota bacterium | reverse complement strand
GTGCCCCAACCCCTCCTCGGGCGCCGTTTGGTTATTCCAAACAAACGACGAGCAACGCTGCGCTGCACCCACGGCGGCAGCCGTTGCGCTGTATCCCCCGTCCCTTTGGGTTGCCTCCAAATGCGGCGCCCGCTGCGTTGCGCTCCTCGACAAGGGCGCCGCCCTTGGCTTCGTCGCGCGCCTTGCAGGTATCCACATTTGGAGGCGACGCGTCTCATGCGATGAATGTCAATAGACCCTAAGAGGCTAGGATCGTAACAGAGGCTGCGGCCTCTTCGACCTCGTCGAATCCGCCTCCGTTCTCGGCGATCGCAAAACGCGCGCCGCGTACCTGCCGGGGGCCGGCCTCGCCCCGCAATTGGATGACCAGTTCGACAAGCTGAGCGAGACCGGTGGCTCCGATCGGATGGCCTTTCGACTCCAGGCCGCCGGAGACGTTGATCGGGATGCGCGCTCCGAGGCGGGTGGCGCCGCTTTCCGCGAGTTGACCACCGTCGCCGAACGCGCAGAATCGCAGGCATTCGCTTTGCAGTATTTCACCGAACGCGGTTGCGTCGTGTACTTCCGCCAGCGACATGTCCTCGGGGCCCACGCCCGCCAGTTCGTATGCCCGAGTAGCGGCCAAGCGCGTGATATGCCGATCCAGATCAGCGCACTCGCGGTCGCTGCTGCTTGCCAGCACGCTCGCCAGCACCCTGATTCCCCGTCGTTTCTTGAAGCGCGCCAGTCCTTGTTGGTTGCACACAATCGCCGCGGCAGCGCCATCGCTGATGGGCGAGCACATGGGCAGCGTAAGAGGCCAAGCCACACGGCGTGCCGCAAGCACTTCATCAATCGTCATAGCGGCGCGGTATTGGGAAAATGGATTATGGACCGAATGGCAGTGGTTCTTTGCCGCAACCGCAGCCAACTGACGCTCGCTGAGCCCGTAGGTCTTCATGTGAAACTTAGCTAGTTTCTGTCGCAAAACACCTGAAATCTGCACGATTTTGGCATCAATTGCGCACGCTGTCGCGGTTCGTGCCCCACGATTTGCGTTGTCGCGAGCCTGATGCGAGCCGGAAGACGGGGGTAAGCGTCGCGTCAGTGCACGGAATTGTTAAATCGACGTCGATCTCTCAACAGGTCCGCGCTTCGGTGCATCCCGAGGGAAATTTCGGGCGGTGATCAGGCTGCCGCCCGGCGGCGGTGTTTCCCGAGCAGCAATCCGGCAATGATCATAAGGTTGTTGGCGAGGACAGCCGTGCCGATCAACAGCTCGAAGCGCTCGCGGCCCTTGGCCAAACAGCGCTTCATGCCGCGGCCGCGGAACAGAACCGAGATGCGCCCCTCGATGCCCGCTCGGAAGCGTTGACCGCGCTTGAAAGCCGGACTCTTCTCAAAGGCTTCGCGCTCGGGCGTCTTCTTGCCGCCGCACTGGGGAATGCAGGCAAGCCCTACGCCGGCTTTGTGGCAGTCTTCGAGGCCGTCATGGCTGAAGAAACCGCGATCGCCACTGAAGAGCTCGGGTGCCTCGCCAAAGGTTCTCTTGTGACTCTTCAGACAAGGCCTGAGCTGCGTATCATCGTTGGGATTCCCATCGACTACACGGTACTGCGTGATCAGGCCCTTGGCGCTTTCGGCCAGGAACACCTTGTGACCGAACTCGACAGGCTTTTGCGCCTTGCCGCGCTTGATCAGATCCGTGTGCGGTTCAAAGATCGAATAGATCTTCTGTTCAGCAGGCACTGACTTGCCTTCGATGACACGGCGGCGCGTTTGATCGATGACCCGCTGGCCGAGTCCGCAATAGTATTCGATCTGCGCTCGAAGATCCCGCATCGCGATGTCCTGGAGCGGATCGATGCCGCGAACGTTGCTCGTCTTCTTGAGGACCTCTCGCGCACTTTGCACCACCTGTTCGCTCGTGCGGATCAGGTCTCGATACTTGCGTCGTTGCCTCCGCTGGCGCTCTTTGGGCGTCATGCGCTGGATTTCCTGCATGCGACGCCGCGTACGGCGCGTGCGGTCGGCAAACCGGCCAACGGCTTGCGGCAGCAGCTCACCCAGGCGCCCGATGAGCCGCGTGATGACACGCACGCTATCCCACAACAACGTGCTGTCGGTCGGGAAATGAATGTCGGTTTCCACCACGGTGGTATCGACACGCAGCTTCCCGCCATCCTCCAACTCCAGCCCGACCGCCGCCTGCACAATCGCCTCGTTGATGGTGCGAAGCGTTCCCGGGGTGAGCCGGTTGAAAGCCCGATTGAAGGCGTCGTGCTTGGGCACGCAGCTGCTGTAGAAATCGGCGAAGCGCCGCAAGCTCAGACCGTCGGCGATGCGCTCGCGCAGCTCTCGATAGTCCCAGTTCTTGACCCGCTGCAGCACCAGCGAGCGCAGCACCTGCTGCGGGCTCATTCCGTCTCGCCCCGTGGCCGGATTCTTCAGGCCACGCTCAAGATCCCGGCGCACCGCCCCCACCAGCACACGATGCCGGTCGATGAAATCGGAAATGGCCGCGAGCAGCGGATCGAGCTGCACACTCTGATTGAGGAACTCCAGATCGGCAAAACTCCATTGCCGATCGAGCGCCCGAGTCATTTCTTCGCCTTTTGCGAGCGCTCATGCTTGAGCGCGTTCGCGTAGCGCTCGGCCGCCTGCTGCAGCAGCTCCTGCAGGGCTCGGCCGTTCTCCAGGCAACGGCTCACCTGCCCCACCAGCTCCTCGGGGATGTAGATACCCACGCGCCGCCCCTTGATGCGGCAATACAACACATGGCTTGGATGCTGCTCGCCACTGGCACAGGCTGGGCAGTTCTCGCGCACACAGGGGCTGCGCCGAAGACTCAGCGAGCCGAGTGCCGCGGGCCACAGCGCAGCACTCTGCTCGCGCAGCCAGCGCTCGACATCGATGGCAGACTCAGCTCTGGGAGGCATGCACGTATGTATGCCACACAGCACACATACGTGTCAAGAAAAAAATGCGAAAATCCTGCCGATCCGGTACGTTACGAGTTTCGCGACAGAAACTAGCTAGGGGGATGCGAT
>JAKAFQ010000656.1 GCA_021817875.1 Pseudomonadota bacterium | reverse complement strand
GAGTTCATTGTTCGCCGCATCGATCGACACCTCGACGCGCTCGGCGCTCGCCGGCGCCGGGAGCACTCCGATGGTGATTCCCACGCCGCGGTACGTCGCGGAGGGCGCGACCCTACCCTCTCGCCGGCGGTGCAGGTGGTAGGCGAAACCCCACACCAGGGCAGCGCCGAGCAACGCTGCGACGATCCAGACCAGCGTGAGCGGGCCGGTCCATAGGTCGACGGTATCGCGCTGGATCTGCCAGAAATCGAATACGGTCGGTTTCAGGCTGGGGAGGTGCCGAGCCCAGGGGAGAAGCGCTGCGGTTCCTGTGAGGCGCTGTAGCGCCTCCTGGGGCGGCGCGGTGAACCACCAGAAGCTCAGGACGAGCCACCAGAACACCAGTACGAATAAAAACGATCCGAGAAGACGCGTTCTCATGGGATTTCCGAAGAAAGTTCGGGAAATAAAACGCGATAAAAATCTCCGCCGCCCGGTGCTATAGGCCTACGGAAGGCCAGATGGCCCGCACAGCTATGAGGAGACCTGCAATGTCCGAGACCACCGCCCCCCAGCCACACGTCCCCAGTGCCGCGGCGCCGAGCGGGCCGCTGCCCACCTCGACCGCCGAGCAACCGAAGAAGAAGTACGACTACGTGCGCGTGCGGCTCTGCATGGCCGGCAACGCGATCACCACGATCAGTCTCGATCGCGACCTGGTCGAACGGGCGAGCCGGGTGCTGGGTTCGGAGAAGAAGGTGCGCGAGATCGCACAATCCGCGGCGTTGCAGTACGTCGAAGGGCAAAGCCCCGCGCGCACGCGCAGCAACTTCGCCGCGCGCGCCCTGCAGCGCCTGCTGCTCACGCATACCGCTACTTCCGCCTGAATCGCTCATCGGCGCGCTCAGAACCACCGCTTCCACCACGGCTTCGGGCGCGGCAGCTCGACGGAAAAGCTCGACTGCCGCGCCAGGCGTGCGCTCAGTGTGCGCGCGACCGGATCCTCGATGATCCGCAACGGCTCGAGCGGTCCAAGCGCCTCCTCGAGCAGCTGCACGTCCTGGCCAATATCCCCTCCGAGCTCAAGAGTCACAGGTCCAGGCAGCGCCCGCTCGCAGGCCGTCGCGCACTGCAGCTTCAACCCATAACGGGCGGCCATCGCACTCAGCGGCGCGCGCACCGAGGTGTCAACGAAGGCCTGCGGCCCCTTCGGCTTGCGTGCGGCGGCCGCGCCGCGGGCCTCACCGAGGGTTACTCTGCTGCCGATCGTCACAGTCTTCGACCCGATGTCGGCCACGACAGAAAGACCAGTCTCTCCAGCGATCCGCTCGTACACCTGAAGCGGCGTATCCGTCCGGCGCCAGGAGATCGAGTTGCACAGCCGCGGAGAGCCGGGAAGATCGACGCGCCACCCTCGAGGCAGCACCTGGTGCACCGCCACTGAACAAGAGACGTCCGTCGTCTGCGTCCCGACCGGGGCGTTCAAGCCCTGAAGAGTGCCTCCAGATGCGAACGCCGGCCCTGCGGCAAGACCCAGATAAAAAAGACCCGCGACGGCCGTCGCGGTGGTGACTCTGTTCGATACCTGCATGCGTGAGCTCCGATGTGTCCTACGTTTTTATAGCCAAGCGAATTTCCTATAAAAATGAATTCGGAGATTCTGGGGATAAAAATGCCATCGAACGTGAAGCTGCGCCTGGTGCCCAAGCGGGCTACGTCACTGAAGCAAGTTCTGGCGCTGAAGGACCCGCCGGCCGGCGGGCTCGCATGGCATGCGCTCATCGAAACTGGGCTGCCGACGATGAGTCTCTACACCGTCGCCAAGGCGATCGGCGTCACAGACAAGTACCTAACGAATTTCCTCGAGATCGACCTCAAGGCTCTGAAAGGCAAAGAAACTCTCGGGAGGATAGAGTCAGATCTGCTCTTCGCGGTAGCGAGGGCTTACACGCGTGCCGCGACCCGAATGGGTACCGAACAGGCCGGTGTGTGGCTCGTGACCCCGCAGGCGGTCCTGGGGGATCGTGCACCGATCGATGCGCTGCGCACGCGAATGGGGACTGAGTACGTGAGCGGGCTCATCAATCAGATGGGCCAACGCTCGCAAAAAGCTCACATTGGCGATGATGCTCGTCGCGCGATGGCGCCAGAAGCCAACGGCAATGAGGCGTCCATGCCTGCGGTGTGAGGGCGCTCGCGCCGGAGTCTCGCACGCCGTCGGGTTACTGACGCTTATCAGACACCTTCAGGCATTCCGCCATCAGCGCAATGTTACCGCTTACCTGCCCGCCAACGGAACCCGCAAACACCTTCTTCGCCTTCGGTATTGCAGCCATGCACTGGGCCTTTGAGGTGAATCCGCTGACATGCGTCGCGGCGACACTCCTGCCAGCGCCGGAAGACCCAGCCAGTACGAGCACAAGCACTAAGGTATACATGGTTCCGTCTCCGCCTCTCGATTCTCTCTAGTCGTCAAGGGCGCTCGTCGTATGAACACCGAGTTGGAACGGGTTTTGTTCGATGTCGGCGCTGCCATACACGAACGGCTGCTCCTCATTCGGGAGCATGTCGGCCGTTCCACCCTGTACCTCTCCGATCGTCAGAGGCAACAGCAAGAAGACCCCCGCGGCGAAGAGGATGACCCCGACATTCGAGTGCGGCAGCACTCTCGTGAGCAGCAGACCCCCGGCCACACTCAGCACCAGAAGTGCGCAGAGAATCACCGCCCGGCGCGATAGCCGCCCTAGTACCTTTCCAATACCGCTTCGCATTTCCATCTCATCCCCCGGTAGCTCCAGCTCACCGTACCCTTTCACTCTAGCACCAGGCCCGCTACCCCAATAGCAAAAGAATCCGAACGCCCCTCGGATTCGCCCGCTAGATCCGCACCGATCGCGGCGGCTCATATGTAAAACGACTACGGGGGGCTCGAGTTCGGCAGCCTTCAACCCACCATATCTATCCGTTGGCGTTCGCGTTCTTGACGTGCGCCTGTGCGGCCGCCTCACGGTCCGCGGCAAGCCGGTTCACGTACCCCCGAGACTCCTCGACCA
>JAKAFQ010000058.1 GCA_021817875.1 Pseudomonadota bacterium | reverse complement strand
GGCACTGCGCCTCGGTACGCCCCTGAAGGTTCGCAACCCGCGTCGAAACCGGTCGCCCCCGGGAACTCGTGCATCATACCTCAAAAGCACCGTCCCACGCACCGCTTCCGCTGCGCAGGCCTGTCTCCCGGGGTTTCCCGATGCCCGGCACGCACCCCCGCAGCTCGCCGGACCGGCGGGCTGATGCCCTGCACAGACGGCGTGCACTCTGCCGCCCGCCTTGGGTATCTTCCCCTCTTTTTCGGCGCGTTCGCGGCCCGCGGATGGCTCGGGAGGAACGATCGATGAGGATGACGGGACCTGTGGCGGCGCTCGCGGCGGCCTCGATCACCTGTGGGCCTGCGCTGGCCGCTTCGGGCTGGGCGAGCCACGGGGAGCTGGGGCTGGTGATGGCGCACGGTGTCACCAGCACCGAAAGCGGCGATCTCAAGCTCGATGCCGCGCACGCCATCGGCCGATGGACGTACGGCGGAGGTCTCGCGGCTCTGTACGCCAGCACGAACCACATGAGCACCCAGCAGGATCTGAACGTGCACCTGCAGGTCGAGCGGGCCCTGGGCCGGCGCACCTTCTGGTTCGGCACCGGTCGGTACGATCGCAATCTGTTCAACGGCTTCGCCTACCAGGAGAGCCTCGCCACCGGCCTGGGCCGCGTACTCGTGCAGTCCCGCCCGACCCGGCTCTCCGCGGAACTCGGTGCCGGAGTGCGGCGCGAGCAGCCCGAGCTGCTGGCGACGAACAGTCTGGGCGCGGTCATTTCCCGTACGCGCCGGCCGGTGGTGGCCGAGGCCGTGCTGCACGCGGCCCTGCAGTTCAGCCGCGCGATCAGCCGCTCGACCACACTGAAGAACCAGCTGCTGGTCGAGTCGGGCTCGAGCGACACCATGACGAGCGACAACCTTTCCCTGCAGGTGAAGATGAACCGCGTGCTCTCGCTCGCGATCGGCATGCAGCTGGTCAACAACACCAGCCCGCCGCCCGGGGACGCCCGGCACACCGACACCGTGATGACGGTCAATCTGGTCTATGACCTGAAGAACCCGAAGCTCTCCGCGGGCACCTCGTCGCCGGATCTGTTCAGCAGCCTGAACATGCCGTGAGGGAGGGGCGGCAGCGCGCCGCCCCGGGCCGGCCTCACCCGCGTCGCAACAGCCGGGCCTTGTCGCGCTGCCAGTCGCGCTCCTTCTCCACCGCGCGCTTGTCGTGCTGCTTCTTGCCCTTGGCGAGGCCGATCTGCAGCTTCGCCCGCCCGTGCTTCCAGTACAGCTCGAGCGGCACCAGCGTATAGCCCTTGCGCTCGACGGCGCCGATCAGCCCGTTGAGCTCGCTGTGGTGCAGCAGCAGCTTGCGTGTGCGCACCGGGTCGGCGATGAGATGGGTGGAAGTCGAGGCGAGCGGCGAGATGTGCGCACCGATGAGGAACGCTTCACCACCTCGCAGATAGACGTAGGCCTCCTTGAGCTGGGCCCGGCCGGCGCGCATGGCTTTGACCTCCCAGCCCTGCAGGGCAAGACCCGCCTCGTAACGCTGCTCGATGAAGTAATCGAAGCGCGCCTTGCGGTTCTCGGCAATCAGCCGGGAGGAGGATTCGTTCTGGGCAGACATGAGGAGGCGCACATTGTAGCAGCGGGCGCCCGGCGATCTGGAGCTTGTCGGCGGTGCACCGATCCTGGGACAATCGCCCCATGCGAGAAGTGAAGCGCTCGGCGCTCGTTGCATTGCCGCCGGGCCGGCTGTTTGCGCTCATCAATGATATTGAGAGCTATCCGCAATTCCTGCCGTGGTGCTCTCACGCGCGGGTGCTGTCCCGGACCGAGCAGGAGATCGTGGCGACGGTTGGCGTGCACCGCGGGCCCCTGCACGGTGAGTTCACCACCCGCAACCTGCTCGAGCCCGATCACAAGGTGACGATGCGCCTCGTCAGCGGCCCGTTCTCGACACTCGAGGGCGAGTGGCGGATCACCCCGGCCGGCGAGGGCTCGCTGGTGGAGCTGGCGCTGCGGTTCCAGTTCAAGCATGCGCTGTCCTCGATGCTCTTCGAGCACAAGTTCGCTGAGACCATCGGCTCGCTGGTCGATGCGTTCGTCGCGCGCAGCCGTACGCTGCGGCCCGCCGCAGGCCTCGCCGGTTCTTGATCGGCGCGGCCGGCAAGCGGTGCGTCGTGGCCTACGCCTCCGCGCAGCGTCAGTTCCAGTGCACGGTCGAGCTGCCGGCCGGCGCCCGCATCAGCGATGCCATCGAGGCGGCGCGGCGCCAGGCGCCGCAGGAGAACATCCCGTGGCAGAGCGCGCCGGTGGGAATTTTCGGCGAGATCCGTGATCGCGCCGACGTTCCGGCCGATGGGGACCGGATCGAGCTGTATCGTCCACTGCGAGAGGACCCCAGGGAAAAACGCAGAGCCCGCCTGAGGCGCTGACCCCCCGGGGCAGGTCGGGTCGCGACAGCCTCTCAGGCGTGATCGGCGCGCGCCCGGGTCTGCCCTAGATCGGGAACTTCTTGACCGAAGGCAGCAGCCCCGGGCCGATGGGGCGGCCCTTGGGGATGTGGTGCAGCGTGAAGCGCAAGACCTTATCGCCCTGGAAATACACCGTCACCCGGCTCTCGATCGGCCGCTGCACGTAGCCGCGCTTGAAGTAGTAGACGTAATCCCAGCGGTCGTGATTGAAGATGTCCTTGACCATGGGAGTGCCGAGCAGGTAGCGCACCTGGGCGCGGGTCATGCCGGTCTTCAACTTCGCCACGTCGTGACCGTCGAGATAATTGCCCTGCTGAATGTCCATCCGGTACACGCAGCCGGCGAGCAGCATCGAGAGCGCGGCGATGATCAGGGCGAGGCGGCGGGGCGCCGGGTTCAGTTGAGCTGGTCGCATGGAGCTCCGATGGGCCATAATGTCACGAGCGGTTCGGGGCGGATCATACCCTCGATCGTGGCATTGCCGCCGTGTTTCTCGCGCGGCCTCATCCGGAGGCAACGACGCCGTGGAAGGCAAGGACCTTCGCAAAGCGGGCCTGAAAGTTACTCTGCCCCGACTCAAGATCCTCGAGATCCTGGCCGGCAGCGCGACCCGGCACCTCTCGGCGGAGGACATCTACCGCAGCCTGCTCGATTCCCACGAGGATATCGGGCTGGCGACGGTCTATCGGGTCCTCACTCAATTCGAAGCCGCGGGCCTGGTGGCGCGCCATCACTTCGAGGACGGCATGGCGGTCTTCGAGCTCAACCAGGGGACGCATCACGATCATATCGTGTGTCTGGACTGCGGCCGCGTCGAGGAGTTCGTGGATTCCGGGATAGAGGAGCGCCAGATGACCGTGGCGCGCAGGCTCGGCTTCGAGATGCGCGATCATTCTCTCATCCTGTACGGCAACTGTCGTCGCGCCGACTGCCCGCACCGCCGCAAGACCGACGGGTAATCGCTCGCGGCAGGGCGCCTGCGTCCTACCCCTTTCGGGGCTGGCGCTTCGCACCCCCGAGGGTCGCTTCCGGCGTTTTTGTCGCACGCCCGCGCAGCCGCTTCCCGGGTGGACGGGGCGCGCAGCCCGCAACCCCTTCGAGCATCTCGCGCGCGTGCTCGCGCGCCTTGGCCGTGACATCGAGGCCGCCGAGCATGCGGGCGAGCTCCTCGATCCGCTCCGGCGCCGACAGCTCGGCGAGGCTGGTGCGGGTGGTGCGCCCATCGGTCAGCTTGGTGATGCGCAGGTGATGATGTCCCTGGGATGCCACCTGCGGCAGGTGCGTGACACACAACACCTGGCCGCGCTCCCCGAGCGCGCGCAGCTCACGACCGACGATCTCGGCGACGGCCCCGCCGATTCCCGCATCCACCTCATCGAACACCATGCAACGCATTTCCCGGGCACTGCCCGCGACTTCGATGGCCAGCGACAGGCGCGAGAGCTCCCCGCCCGAGGCCACCTTGGCGAGTGATCGAAGCGGCTGGCCGGGGTTGGCGCTGACCTGGAATCCGATCTCATCGGCGCCGTGAGGCGCCGGCTCGTCGCTGCCGGTGACCGCGACTTCGAGCCGCCCGCCGGCCATGCCGAGCAACTGCATGTGAGCCGTGACGGTCTGTCCGAGCGAAGCGGCTGCGGCCAATCGGGCCGCAGAGAGTGAACCGGCTGCGCGCCGATACTGCTCGAGCGCTGCGCCGAGCTCCTGGCGCAGCACCGCCAGGTCCACCTCGGCACGCTCGAGCGTGCCGAGCTCCGTGGCCATCTGGGCAGCGCGTGCCATCAGCTCCGGCGGGATGACCCGATGTTTGCGGGCCAGCTCCTCGATCGCCGCCAGGCGGCTCTCGACCTCGTTCTGCCGTGCGGTGTCGAGGTCGAGGGATTCTCCATAGCGCTCGAGCTCCCGCGCCGCCTCGCGGATGCGCACCTCGGCTTCTTCGGCGAGAGCGATGATCGGGGCAAGTTGCCGGTCGTGAGCCGCGCCGGCGTGCAGGGCCTGCAGCGCGCGGCTGAGGCTGCTGTAGGCATTGCCGTGCTCTTGCTGGTACAGCAGCGCGAGGGCTGCCTGGGCCGATTCCGCGAGCCGGCCCCGGTGCATCAGGCGCGAGCGTTCCTCCGCGAGCTGCTCGATCTCCCCGGGCTGCAGCCGCAGCGCCTCGAGTTCGGCGACCTGGTAGCGCAGCAGCTCGAGTCTGGCCTGGCGATCACGCGCGGCACTGTCGAGCTCCAGGGCGCGCGAGCGCTTCTGCTGCCACGACCGGTGCGCCGCGCGTACCGCGGCGAGCTGTGGCTCGAGGCCGCCGTACTCATCGAGCAGCTCGCGCTGGCAGGCCGGGCGCATCAGGGACTGAAACTCGTGCTGGCCGTGGATATCGATCAGCAGGTCGCCTGCTTCGCGCAGCAGCTGCACCGGCACGCTGCGGCCGTTGAGCCAGGCGCGCGAGCGCCCATCGGCGCTGAGCACCCGCCGGACGATGAGTTCCGACCCGGACAGGGCCTGCGTTTCGAGCCAGTCCGTGAGCGCCTGGGGCGAGCCGGTCAGATCGAAAGTGCCACAGAGCTCGGCCCGCTCGGCGCCGTGGCGGATCATCTCGGGCGCGGTTCGGCCGCCGGCGAGCAGCTGCAGGGCATCGACCAGGATGGACTTGCCCGCGCCGGTTTCACCGGTGAGCACCGTGAGTCCGGGATGCAGCTCGAGCTCGAGCTCGTCAATGATGGCAAAATCGCGGATCTGCAGCGCGGTGAGCATGACGGGATCGGGAGCCTTTGCTTCGCTCCCGAGCACTCCCCGAGGGCGAGTCGCATCGAGGCGAACAGGTGGACACGAGCCCGCATCGGGCCCTCGCACCGCAAGGATAGCGCAGCGGGAGGCTGATTTCGCCTGGACGGGGAAAGCAGGGTGGCTCAGCGCTCCGTGCTGCCGCGGCCCCAGCGCAGCTTGGAGCGCAGCAACCTGAAGTAGTCGTGGCCGGGAGGATGAAGGAGCGTGATCCGCTCACGGGCGGGTCCGATCGACAGCACCTCCTCGGGCACCAGCGATCCGAGGATCACGCCGTCACAGGTGACCTGCGCTCGGGCATCGGCGCGATCGAGCAGCTTGATTTCGATCGTGGAGCGGCCGGACACGACGATCGGCCGATCGGATAAGGTGTGCGGACAGATCGGCGAGAGCACTACGACGTCGAGGTTCGGCTCGACGATCGGGCCGCCACAGGACAGCGCATAGGCCGTCGAGCCCGTGGCGCTCGCGACCACGATCCCGTCCCCGGCATGGGTATTGACATAATGTCCCGCCACCCGGGTTTCGAAGTCGAGCATCCGACCCGTGGCGAGCTTCTGCAGTACGACGTCGTTGAGCGCCAGGGCGCGGGCCGGCTCGCCGTTGGCACGACGCAGGCAGGCCGCGAGCAGCGGCCGCTCGTCAGCTTCCAGGCGTCCCTCGATGGCCGCATCGAGGCAGGCCGGGATATCCTCGGGCATGACATCGGTGAGAAAGCCGAGTCGGCCCCGGTTGATGCCGAGCAGCGGCACCCCGTGGCGAGCCACCAGGCCTGCGGCATAGAGAAGCGTCCCGTCGCCGCCGACCGCGATCATCAAGTCCGCGCGGCGGCCGAGCTCGCCTTCCGGCACGCGCAC
This sequence comes from Pseudomonadota bacterium, assembly GCA_021817875.1. The sequence continues at coordinate 6,642 of JAKAFQ010000058.1, read as the reverse complement.
CGCCGCGCCCCGGTCGGCCAGCGCGGCGGCCTCATCGAGCAGCACGGTGATCTGCCGGGTCGCCAGATGCGCCAGCACGGCCTGCGAGGACTCCGCCACGTGCGGGTCTGTGAATCGGCCGACCAGCGCACAGCTGCGCAGCAAGACCATCCAGGAAGCCTCTGATGGGCCTCCGCGCGCGCGGCGGAGGCGGGTTTCGCCCCGGGGTTGGGCGCGATACCGCTAGTGTACTCGATTGGCCGTGCCGCGCGCGCGGCGTCGGGCGGGCGGGGCGATGCGGATTTCGCAGGTCGACCCGTGGCTTCAGGCGCCGGTAACATCGCAGCGGCGCTTGCTTGAGGCTCGCGGGGGCCGTTTAATAGCTTGCCTGAGGTGCGTTTGGGCTTTGGGGCGCCAGGCGCCGCGTGATGCGGCGGTGTGTCTGGCGCGGCTCGATCAAAGTACACGCAGCGCAGGAATTATGACCCAGGAAAGCCGCGAAGAATTGCTGAATGAGCGGGCGCAGCACCTGCTGCGGGTACTCGTGGAGAGTTATATCCGCGACGGCCAGCCGGTCGGCTCCCGGGCGCTCTCGCGCGAGTCAGGCCTGCAGCTGTCCTCGGCGACCATCCGAAATGTGATGGCGGATCTCGAGGAACTCGGGTTCGTCGCGTCGCCTCATACCTCTGCCGGACGCGTCCCCACCGACAAAGGATATCGGTTCTTCGTCGACTCGCTGCTGCAGGTGCAGCCGGTGGATGCGGTCGCGGAGGCCGAGATCCGCCGCCAGTTCAAGGTCGGTCCGGACAGCACCAAGGATCTCGTCACCACGGTCTCGCAGCTGCTCTCCAGCCTGACCCACCTCGCCGGCGTGGTCACGGTGCCGCGCGCCGCCCAGGCCTCGATCACCCAGATCGAATTCGTCGGGCTGTCGGAAAACCGTGTTCTGGTCGTGCTCGTGTACGGGGAACGCGAGGTGCAGAACCGCATCATCCAGCTCGAGCGCTACTTCTCCCCCGATGAGCTGAAGCGGGCCTCGAACTATCTCAACGAGCAGTTCCGCGGCCGCTCGCTCTCGGAAGTACGTCAGGAAATCCTGCGCCAGCTGAGCGAGACGCGCGCGCACCTGAATCAGGTGATGCTGGACGCGATCTGCATGGCGCAGCATGTGTTCGATGCCGGAGAGCAGGAAAGGCGGCTCGAGTACGTGATCAAGGGCGAGACCAATCTGATGAGTGTCGCCGAGCTCTCGAGCGTCGAGCGGCTGCGCAGGCTGTTCGAAGCCTTCAACGAGAAGCGGGACTTCCTGCATCTGCTGGACCAGAGCCTGCGGGCCGAAGGAGTGCAGATCTTCATCGGCCACGAGTCCGGCTTTCAGATCCTCGATGACTGCAGCGTGGTCACCGCGCCGTATGGCTCGCCGGGCTCGGTGTTCGGGGTGCTCGGGGTCATCGGGCCCACCCGTATGGCCTATGAGCGGGTCATCCCCATCGTCGACATGACGGCGAAACTGCTGGGTTCCGCCTTGAATTCCCGCCGTTGACCCCAACCGAGAGCCTGTCGCTCCCCGCCAGAGCCGGGGAGGGGAGTGGTTTGGGTCGAGATTTCAGGAGGTTCGGGATGGGCATGGGTGAAGCGCAATCGAGCGGACAGGCGTCCGAGGGCCGGACGGCACAGGGCGCGGCAGCGGCTACCGCCGAGAGCAGCCCGCAGACCGAAGCGCTCTCGAGACTGCAGCAGGCGCTCGGCGAGGCCGAGCAGAAGGCCCGCGAGCACCGGGAGCAGTATCTGCGCGCCGTCGCCGAGCTCGACAACGTCCGCAAGCGCGCGCAGCGGGATATCGAGGCGGCCAATCGCTATGGCCTGGAAAAATTCGCCGCGGAACTGCTGCCCGTGCGCGACAGCCTGGAGCTCGCGGTACGCAGCGCCGGGCAGCCCGCGGTCGATATCGACAGCCTCAGGCAGGGCCAGGAAGCGACGCTCAAGCTGCTCGCCAAGGCGCTCGAGAGGCTCGGGGTGACCCCCGTGCAGCCGCTCGGCGTGCCCTTCGATCCGGCCCGCCACGAGGCGATGATGGCCCAGGAATCCCCGGACGCCGAGCCCAATACGGTGATCCAGGTGGTGCAGACCGGTTACGAGCTCAACGGGCGGCTGCTTCGGCCCGCGCGGGTGATCGTGGCGAAGGCCCCTTCCGGAGCGGATCATTAACCCAGACACCCATTGCGGACCTTGAATCATCCCCGGGGGCACCCCACAAACCCCTCGAACGGCATCTGATTTCCAGACGGCACTACCCGTTTCAGCAGTATTCGGCGGAGCAGACCATGGCAAAGGTAATCGGCATCGACCTCGGGACCACCAATTCGTGCGTGGCCATCATGGAAGGCGGCAAGCCTCGTGTGATCGAGAACAGCGAGGGCGATCGCACCACCCCGTCGATCGTCGCCTTTACAAAGGACAATGAGGTGCTGGTCGGCCAGCCGGCCAAGCGCCAGGCGGTCACCAATCCGCAGAACACCCTGTTCGCCGTCAAGCGCCTCATCGGACGGAAGTTCGAGGACGAGGTGGTGCAGCGGGATGTGAAAATGGTGCCCTACAAGATCACTCGCGCGGACAACGGTGATGCGTGGGTCGACGCGCAGGGCAAGAAGATGGCTCCGCCGGAGATCTCCGCGCGGGTGCTGATGAAGATGAAGAAGACCGCCGAGGACTATCTGGGCGAGCCGGTCACCGAGGCGGTGATCACCGTGCCGGCTTACTTCAACGATTCGCAGCGCCAGGCGACCAAGGATGCCGGGCGCATCGCCGGGCTCGAGGTCAAGCGCATCATCAACGAACCGACCGCGGCCTCGCTGGCCTACGGCCTCGACAAGCAAAGCGGAGACCGCAAGATCGCGGTGTACGACCTCGGGGGCGGCACGTTCGATATCTCCATCATCGAGATCGCCGAGATCGACGGGGAGCACCAGTTCGAGGTGCTCTCGACGAACGGGGACACCTTCCTCGGCGGCGAGGATTTCGATCTGCGCATCATCCATTTCCTCGCCGAGGAGTTCCTGAAGGAGTCCGGCGTCGATGTGCGCAAGGACCCGCTCGCCATGCAGCGCCTGAAGGAGGCGGCGGAGAAGGCGAAGATCGAGCTGTCATCGACTCAGCAGACCGACATCAATCTGCCGTACATCACGGCGGACGCCTCGGGACCGAAGCACCTGAACATCAAGCTCACCCGCGCCAAACTGGAGGCGCTGGTCGAGGAGCTGGTGCAGAGGACGATTGTGCCCTGCCGCACCGCTTTGAAGGATGCGGGGGTTTCGGCGGGCGACATCGCCGAGGTCATCCTCGTCGGTGGCCAGACGCGCATGCCGCTGGTGCAGAAATGCGTCAAGGACTTCTTCGGGCGTGAGCCGCGCAAGGACGTCAACCCCGATGAGGCGGTGGCCGTGGGCGCCGCCATCCAGGCCGCCGTGCTCACCGGCGAGGTCAAGGACGTGCTGCTGCTCGACGTCACGCCGCTGTCGCTCGGTATCGAGACGCTGGGTGGCGTGATGACCAAGCTCATCGAGAAAAACACCACCATCCCGACCAAGGCCTCGCAGGTGTTCTCGACCGCCGATGACAGTCAGACGGCGGTGACGATTCACGTGCTGCAGGGCGAGCGTGACCGGGCGGTGGACAACAAGTCGCTCGGCAAATTCGATCTGTCGGACATTCCGCCCGCGCCGCGCGGCATGCCGCAGATCGAGGTGTCCTTCGACATCGACGCCAACGGCATCCTCAACGTGTCCGCCAAGGACAAGGCGACCGGGCGCGAGCAGAAGATCGTGATCAAGGCCTCGAGCGGCCTGAACGAGGACGAGATCAAGCGCATGGTGCGCGATGCCGAGGCGCACGCCGCGGAAGACAAGAAGTTCCGCGAGCTCGTCGAAGTGCGCAACAAGGCCGATGGCATGGTGCACGCCGTGGAGCGCAGTCTGAAAGACCTCGGCGACAAGGTCGATGCCTCCGAGCGGGCGAATGTGGAGGCGGCGATTTCGGACCTGCGCACGGCGCTGAAGGGCGACGACCAGGGCGTCATCGAGAAAAAGACCGAGGCGCTGGCGCAGGCTTCCGCCGGGATCGCGCAGAAGGCCTATGCGGCAGGCCAGGCGGCTGGTGGTGGCGCGCCCGGGGCTGAGGGGTCTGCGGGGGCAGGCGATGCGTCCCAGGGCGCCTCGGGTGGCGGCAAAGAGGACGTGGTTGACGCTGAGTTCGAGGAAGTCAAGGACAAGGGACGCAAGGCGTCCTGACGAACCGGCGGCGACGTGGGATCATCCCCGGAGTCCGGCAGCGGACCCCGGGGATTGAACGGTGCACGTGCCGGCCTGCCGGGCCGCGAGTCAGAGCCGGGGTTCGTCGTGGACGAACCCCGTTCGTTATTTAAGGGTTTACGCGCACAGCGCACAACATGAGCAAGCGCGATTATTACAAGGTACTCGACCTCCCGAAGTCGGCCACCGAGGCGGAGATCAAGAAGGCCTACCGGCGCCTCGCCATGAAATATCACCCGGACCGCAATCCGGGCGACAAGGAGGCGGAGGACCGCTTCAAGGAGGCCAAGGAAGCCTACGAGGTGCTGACCGATGCGCAAAAGCGCGCCGCCTATGACCAGTACGGTCACGCGGGCGTGGAAGCCGCCGCTGCCCGCGGCCGGGCGGGCCCCGGACCGGCGGATGCCTTCAGCGACATTTTCGGCGATGTCTTCGGCGACATTTTCGGCACGGCGCGTCGCGGCGGAGGGCGCGCTCAGGTGTTTCGTGGCGCGGATCTGCGCTACGAGCTCGAGCTCGATCTGCCTCAGGCCGTGTTCGGCCACACCGTGGAGATCGAGGTGCCGAAGCTGGTCGAGTGCGAGCTCTGCCACGGCACCGGAGCGGCCAAGGGCAGTGCTCCGATGTCCTGCGACACCTGCGGTGGCACGGGTCAGGTGCGCATTTCCCAGGGATTCTTTCATCTGCAGCAGACCTGCCCGAAATGCCGGGGCGGCGGCACCATCGTGCGTAACCCTTGCGACGGCTGTTTCGGGCAGGGAAGGGTGCGACGCACCCGCAAGCTCTCGGTCAAGGTTCCGGCCGGGGTGGACACGGGTGATCGGATCCGGCTCTCGGAAGAAGGCGAAGCGGGCCGTAATGGCGGGCCGTCGGGCGACCTGTACGTCGAGGTGCACGTGCGCGAGCACCCGATCTTCGAGCGTGACGGCGAGCACCTGTCCTGCGAGGTGCCGGTCAGCTTCGCCACGGCGGCACTCGGAGGCATCGTCGAGGTACCGACGCTCGATGGCAGCGTGTCCCTGAAGATTCCGGCCGAGACGCAATCCGGCCGGGTTTTCCGGCTGCGGGACAAGGGCGTCAAGCCCGTGCGCGGCAGTTCGCGTGGCGACCTCTTCTGCCGGGTGGTCATCGAGACGCCCGTGCACCTGTCGGCCGATCAGAAGGAACTCATCCGCAAGCTCGAGGACTCGCTCAAGCACGGCGGATCGCGTCATGCGCCGAGGGAGAAGAGCTTCTTCGAGGGGGTGAAGCGCTTCTTTTCTCCGAGCGCCTGATGCAGCCCACCCGCGCAGTCATCATCGGTGTCACGGGCCGCATGGGCCAGGCGCTGCTGCGCTCGGCCGCGGAATTTCCGGCCCTGGTGATCAGTGGCGCGGTGGCCTCCCGGTACAGCGCGAGCCTGGGACGGGACGCCGGTGAGCCGGCGGGCGTCTCGACGGGCGTTCGGGTGACCGATGATCTGCCGGCTGCCCTGGCCGGGGCGGATGTGGCCATCGATTTCTCGCAGCCTCAGGCCACGGGGGCGACGCTCGCCGCCTGCCTGGCTGCCGGCAAGCCGCTGCTGATCGGAACGACCGGCTTCGCGCCCCCGCTCACGGAGGCCGAGCTGGATGCGGCATCGAAGAGCATCGCGCTGCTCGTCGCCCCTAACACCAGCCTCGGAGTCAACTTGCTCACCGAACTGGTCCGGATGGCGGCGCGGGCGCTGCCGGCGCAGTTCGAGATCGAGATTCTCGAGGCGCATCACCACCTCAAGCGCGATGCCCCGTCGGGCACCGCGCTGGCGCTCGCCCGCTCGGCGGCGGAGGGTCGGGGACTGCCTCCGGCGGAGGCGACCGCAGGCGTTGGCTCGAGCCGGACAGGACCGCGCAGGCCGGGGGAAATCGGTTTCGCGGTCATCCGGGGCGGGGACATCGTCGGAGAACACGAGGTCTGGTTCGCCGGTCCCGGTGAGCGCGTGACCCTGGGGCATCAGGCAACCGATCGGGCCATCTTCGCACGCGGTGCCCTCAGGGGCGCCCTGTGGCTCGCCCACCAGCCTCCCGGACGATACGCGATGCGGGATATTTTATTTCATAATCAATAGGTTGCGAGATTACCTGCGGTGTCCTGCAATCTCTGTCCCCAGGATTTTTCCGTGGACACCCGGAGCCGACCCCCGTAAAATTTCCGCCTGATCCGTGTGCGGGTTAGTCCGATTCGTGTGCGGGTTAGTCCACGCAAGGCGGGAGGTCGTTCGATAGAACGCCTCCCGCTTTGTATATGTGCTCATCGCCGGATGGAGCGCTTCGCGCGCCGCGCGCGATCGGCCGAAAACGAAAGCCCATCTGAATCTGAAAAGAGAGGATTCATCGAA
>JAKAFQ010000655.1 GCA_021817875.1 Pseudomonadota bacterium | reverse complement strand
CGGCTTTTGTGTACTCGACCTGCATCGTGGGCATCATCGGCGACGACCTGGAGGCGGTCTGCCGGAAGGTGTCGGCCCGCAAGGGGATTCCCGTCCTGCCGGTCCAGTCCGAAGGGTTCAAGGGCAGTGAAGAGCCCGGTAAGCGGTCCGGCGAGCTGGTCTGTTCCTCCTTCATCGGGCCGACGACGCTGCAGCGCCGAGAGCAGTGGATGCAGGCGTGTACTCATGCGGCCCCCGGTGTGCGTGGCGTCACTGACTCTTCAGATGCGTGGCCGGGGCGACGCGGCCGGCCCGCCACGCGGGGTAGACCCCGGCGAGAAGCGTCGCCAGGACCGCGAGAGCGAGCGCCCAGGCGATTCCGAGCGCATCGAAGTGGGCGAGCTTGCCGTAGGCGTTGTTGCTGTGCAGGTACAGCACGCGCACGCCTTTCAGGCCGCCGACGCCGAGCAGCAGCCCGAGCGCCGCGCCGAGCACCGAGAGCGTTGCCGCCTCGATCAGGTGCTGGGCGAAGATCTGCCGGCGGCTCGCCCCGAGCGCCCGGCGCACCCCGGCTAGCGGCGCTGTGCGCAGGAACTTCGCGAGCAGAATCCCGACGGTGTTGGTCAGGCAGACCGCGAGCAGCGCGAAGGACAGGGCCACGAGCAGCCGGCTGCGCTCGCTCACCACGTGGTGCAGCCGCAGCCATGCACCGACTCTCCAGAGGTGATTGTTGAGCGGTCCCTGGAAGCGCCCGGCCGAGCGCTGCTCGGCGGCGTAGGCGTTCATGGTGGCGAGGAAGTGCCGGCGGGCGGCGGCGTCCGGCAGCTCGACCCACATGGCGATCCAGCCGCAGTCGGCGTTCTCCAGTTGCGCGTAGGAGCTGCCCGGCCCGGTGCGCTGGCACTCCATGGTGCCGCTCGGCCAGATCTGCAGAGTCGGCCCCCACTGAAACGGGATGAACGTATTGGCCGGTCGCGCGAACGCGCCGCCGCCGTTGGCGGTGAGGTCGTAGAAGCGCGGCTGCGGGTTCCAGTGATCGAGCACGCCGACCACGCGGAAGCGCCGCTTATTCCAGAGCAGGGTGCGTCCGACGCTGTCGATGCCGCCGAACAGCTTCTCGTTCTCGTGCCGGCTGAGCACGATGACCGGATCGGGGCCGGCGTCCGCTGCGGCGCTCCACGGTCCGCCGTAGAGGAAGGGCACAGCGAACATGCGGAAGAAATCCGCAGTCGTGGCCTCGGTGTTCACCGGCAGCGGGCGGTGCTGGTCCGGGGCGCCCGCGAGGGCGCCCTCGATGGACGTCAGGAGCGTCTTGCGCCTGGGGATGCGCGAGCTCAGCAGATAGGTCGCATCCCGGTAGGTGAGCAGGTCCGGCCCGCGGTACGTGCTCGAGCGGTGGCTCGCACCCCAGGGGTCGAGCGTCACGGCATAGAGCACGTTGTTCTTCCACCAGATCGGGTTGCTCGACATGGCGTGGTAGACCGTAAGCGTCACGATGCACGCGGAAATGCCGAGCGCGATGCCGCTGACCATCAGCGCGGTGAGGCCGGGCGTGCGGCGCAGACTCTTCCAGGCCATGCGTACGTAGTAGCCAAGCATGGGTGTCCTCGGGTCTCAGGCGTCCGCGGTGAGCGAGCGCGGGTTGCTGCACGGCATGCTCATCCCTTTGGCACCGCCGGCGGGGTCATGCTCTGCGGGGTCATGTTGCCGGGGGAGAGGCGGGTGAGGCGGGTGAGCCAGGTGTTGATGGTGCGGACCTGGGCTGCGGTGAGGGTTCCTGCGGCGTACTGCAGGGCGATGAGGCTATTGATGTAGTTGTAGCGGCTGGTGGCGTAGTTGGTGCGGGCTGCGACCAGGGTGCTGACGGCGTTGAGCACATCGACTTCGGTCTGGGTGCCGACGCGATAGCCGGCCTCGGTGGCGTTGTAGGCGGTCTGGCTCGAGGTGAGCGCCTGGCGCAGTGCGCGCACGTTGGCGATGCCGGTGATGACCCCGAGGTAGGCGTCACGGGCCTGCTGGACGGTGGAGCGGGAGGCCTGCTCGACGGCATCCTCGGCGGCCATGGCCTGGTACTGGGTCTGGTGGATGCGCGCCTCATCGCCCCCGCCGCTGAACAGCGGCAGGGTGAACTCGATACCGATCTGCCGGTCGTTGCTGGTGGCGCCGAGGCCGTGGAAGACCTGCCCGAAGATGGTCTCGCTGTTGCGGTCGCTGCTGTAGGAGCGGCTGGCGAGGAGGCTGACGGTGGGGATGTCGCTGCCGAAGGCGGCGCGCACGTTCGCTCGGGCGACATCGGCGCTGAGGCGGCTGGCGATGAGGGTGAGGTTTTGCTTCAGGGAGGTCTGCACCCAGGCCTGCTGGCTGGCCGGCACGGGCATGGCGAGCGGCAGATCCTCGCCCGGCTCGGCGAAGGACTGGTACTGGCGGCCGGTGATGACCTCGAGCTGATCTTCGGCATTGGCGAGGGCCTGCTTGGCGCTGATGACCGCGGCGGCGGCCGAGTCGCGCGCGGCGCGGGCCTGCTCGACGCCGGTGATGGCGATCAGGCCGACCTTGAAGCTCTCCTTGGCCTGCAGCAGCCCCAGGGTGAGGGCCTTCAGGGAGGACTCCTGGGCGCTGAGGGTATCGACGGCCGAGAGTACGTTGAAGTAGGCCGTGGCGGTGCGCAGGATGAGGTTCTGACCGGCGGCCTGGTAGGCGGCCTGGGCGGCGGCGACCTGGCTGTTGGCGGCCTTGAGGTTCATCCAGTCGGTCCAGGAGAACAGGTTCTCCGAGAGGTTCACGCTCCACTGCTTGGCGTTGTCGTTGGCGCTGCTTGAGAGGCTGTAGGTGTACAGGCTGCCATTGGCGCTTGAGCCGATCTGCCCGCTCGAGCCGGCCGAGTGCGTCCAGGTCTTGCCCGCCGAGGCGCTGATCTGCGGCAGCAGCGCCGCCCAGGCCTCCGGGCGCGCCTCGCGCGCGGCCCTGTACGTCGCGTAGGCCTGCTGGTAGGTCGGGTCGTGCAGCAGCGCGTCGTGGTAGACGTCGAGGAAGTTCGTCGCCGAAGCCGCCCCG
>JAKAFQ010000654.1 GCA_021817875.1 Pseudomonadota bacterium | reverse complement strand
GAGACAGTCGCGCGTGCCGGGCCGCCGGCTCGGCCGGTGCCTGCCCGGCAGGCCGAGCGGGCATCGCAGCAGTCTCAGCGGCAGCGCCCGCCGGTACGGGTGGGCCAGCAGGCGGGCCGGCCGGCACCGGGGGCGCATGGGCGGGTCCTTCGACCTCGAGGCGGGCGAGCACCGCTCCGACCGGCACCCTCGTCCCGGGCGGTACCACCTGCTCGAGTATCTGTCCGTCATCGTACGACTCGATATCGATCAGACCCTTGGTCGTCTCGACGGTCGCGAGCGGCTCGCCGCGCCGGATGCGCTCTCCGGGTTTCTTCAGCCACTCGGTGAGTACGGCGCTTTCCATGTCGGCGCCGAGCGAAGGCAGGCGGAATTCACTCTGCATCATGCGTCCCGTTGCCGGCGAGGAGGGCGTGCGCGGCAGCGACGATGCGCTCAGGGCTCGGCAGCGCGGCATCCTCGAGATGCTTCGCGTACGGCACCGGTACTTCCGCGGTGCACACCCGCGCCACGGGGGCATCGAGATCGTAGAAGGCCTGCTCGATGATGCGGGTGGTGAGCTCGGCGGCAAGACTGCCGCTGCGCCAGCCCTCATCGACGATCAGCGCGCGGCGTGTGCGTCGCACGCTTGCCATGATGGTCGTATCGTCGAGCGGCCGCAGTGTGCGCAGATCGAGCACCTCGACCTCGATTCCCTCATGGGCGAGCTGCTCGGCGGCGGTGAGGCATTTGTACAGGCTCCAGCCGTAGCTGATGAGCGTCAGATCCCGGCCGCGGCGGCGGATGGCCGCGCGATCGAGGTCGACCCGTTGCAGGCCGGAGGTGACCTCGCCTTCCAGGTTGTAGAGATGGAGGTGCTCGAAAAGCAACACCGGATCAGGGCACTCGAGTGCGGCGGGGAGCATGAAGCGCGCATCATCGAGGCTCGCCGCCGCGAGGATCCGCAGCCCGGGGATGTGGGCATACCAACCCTCGAGACTGTGGGAGTGCTGCGCCGCAAGTTGCCGTCCGGCGCCGGTCGCGAGCCGGATGACCAGCGGAACGTTGAGCTGCCCGCCGGACATGTGACTCAGCGTCGCGGCGTTGTTCACGATCTGGTCGAGCGCCAGCAGGCTGAAATTGACGGTCATGATCTCGACGATGGGACGCAGGCCACCCAGCGCCGCGCCGATGCCCGCGCCGACGAAGGCCGACTCGCACAGCGGGGTGTCACGGATGCGCTCCGGCCCGAATTCCTCCAGCAGCCCCTTGCTGACCGCGTAGCTGCCGCCGTACCGGCCCACGTCCTCTCCCATCAGGAATACGCGCGGGTCGGAGCGCATCGCCTCTCGGATGGCCTCCCGCATGGCATCACGGTACGTCATGCGCACCGGCGGGACGGTCGCCGTGGGGGTCGGGGAGTTCATGACGCGGGGAGTCTCAAGCCGGCTGCTCCGCGTATACGAAGCGCTGCAGATCCTCCAGCGGCTCCCAGGCCGAGCCTTCGGCGAAGCCGACTGCCGCTTCGACTTCGGCGCACGCCTCGCGCTCGAGCCGTTGATAGTCGTCCTCGCTCATCAGTCCGAGCGTCTTCAGGCGGGTGGTGAGTGTGATGATCGGACCCTTCTGCTGCCAGGCTTCGATCTCGGCCTTGTCGCGGTAGAGCTGCGGATCGAACATGGAGTGGGCCCGGAACCGATAGGTGCGCATCTCGAGCAGCATCGGCGCGCCGGTGCGGCGAATCCTCTCGGCGGCGCCGCTCACCGCCTGCTGCACGGCGAACACATCCATGCCGTCCACCGCGGTCGCAGCGATCCGGTAACCGGCTGCCTTGAGGGTGATGTCGGTCTGCGCCTGCGCGCGCTCGAGCGCCGTGCCCATCGCGTACAGATTGTTCTCGCAGAGAAACAGCAGCGGCAGTCGCCACAGCGAGGCGAGGTTCAGCGACTCGTGAAATTCGCCCTCGGCCACCGCGCCGTCTCCGAACAGGCAGACCGCGATGGCGCTCGTGTGCTTGAGCTTCTCCGCGAGCGCCAGCCCGACCGCAAGTGGCAAACCGCCGGCGACGATGGCGTTGCCCCCGTAGAAGCGCCTGGACACATCGAACAGATGCATCGAGCCGCCGCGACCGCGACTGCATCCGGTCTGCTTCCCGTAGAGCTCCGCCATCAGCGCATTCATGGGAATGCCGCGCGCGATCGCGTGCCCATGCTCGCGGTAGGTCGAGACGATCGCATCGGAGCGCTGCAGGGCATGCATCGTTCCGACGGCAACGGCCTCCTCGCCGTTGCACAGATGCAGGAAGCCGCGGATCTTCATCTGTCCGTAAAGCTGATAACAGCGGTCTTCGAAGCATCGGATGCGCAGCATGCCGAGCAGCAGATCCAGGCCGTGCTCCCGGGTCATGGCCGCTTCGGCGGCTGCGCTCATGGCGCTCCCTCGAGGGTGGAGAGATCTCCCTCCGGAAGACCGAGCTCGCGGGCGCGCAGCAGCCGGCGCATGATCTTGCCGCTGCGGGTGCGGGGCAGGCTGTCACTGAAGGCGATCTCGCGCGGGGCCACGGCGGCCCCGAGCAGCCGGCGCGCATGCCCAAGGATGCCGCGACGCAGCGTGTCACTCGCCGCGAAGCCGCTGCGCAGTTCGACGAAGGCCTTGACCGCCTGACCGGCGATCGGATCGGGGATGCCGATGACCGCGGCCTGCGCCACCGCGGGATGAGTCATGAGCGTACTCTCGATCTCGAAGGGACTGATCAGGTGTCCGGCCGACTTGATGACATCGTCGGCGCGCCCGATGAACCAGAAATAGCCGTCGTGATCGCGTCGGGCCAGATCGCCCGCGAGGTACCAGCCGTCGAGAAAACTCGCCCGGTAGCGCTCGGGATTGTCCAGGTAGCCGCTGAACATGGAGGGCCATCCCGGGCGCAGGGCGATCTCGCCGGGTTCCTCGGCCGAATCGATGACTTCGAGTCTGCCGCCGGCGCCGCGGCGAACCACCTGCGCCTCGACACCGGGAACGGCGCGGCCCATCGAACCGGGGAGCACATCACACGCC
>JAKAFQ010000057.1 GCA_021817875.1 Pseudomonadota bacterium | reverse complement strand
GCTGTGCGGCTCCGCGGGCAGGCCTGCCATCTCGGAGCCCATGCCTGCCGCCATCCCCTCCGTCCCCGGTGAGGGCAGTCCATCGGCCGCCCCCGGGAACAGCTGCGCCTCGGCATGCTGCGCCTGCAGCGCGCGCATCAGCCGCGCGCGGCGTTCCTCTTCCTCGCGATCGATCTCTTCCTGCGTACGCACTTCGATGCGCATCAGCGTCGCGACCGTCTCGAACTTCACCTGGTCGAGCATCGAGGTGAACATGTCAAAGGCTTTGCGCTTGTACTCCGTACGGTAGTCCTGCTGGGCGTATCCGACCAGATGGATGCCCTGGCGAAGGTAGTCCATCGCGGCGAGGTGCTCGCGCCAATGCGAGTCCAGCGTGCGCAGCATCACATCCTTTTCGATGTGCCGCATGAGCGTTGCCTCGAGCACCGCGCCCTTGGCGTTGTATGCCTCATCGACCGCGCGCACCAGACGCTCGCGCAGCGCCGCCTCCTCGAGCTCCGGCTCCTGCTCGAGCCAGCCCTTCGGACTGACGTGAACGTTGAAGTTCTCGGCAATCGCCCTGGCGAGACCGTCGAGGTCCCAGTCGCTCGCCATGGCGTGCTGCGGCAGGTACTGATCGACCAGGGTACCGACCGCCTCGGCGAGGATCCCGTGGATGGCCGCCGACACATCCGCCGTGCCCATGATCTCGGTGCGCTGCTGGTAGACCACCTTGCGCTGGTCGTTGGCGACATCGTCGAACAGCAGCAGCTGCTTGCGGATATCGAAGTTGTGCGCTTCGACCTTGCGCTGCGCCTTTTCGATCTGCTTGCTCAGCATGCCGCTTTCGATGACCTCGCCCTCCTTCATGCCCGCCATCTTCAGCAGACGCTGGGTGCGCGTCGGGTCGCCGAAGATGCGCATCAGGTTGTCCTCCATGGACAGGTAGAAGCGGCTCGAACCCGGATCACCCTGGCGGCCCGAGCGGCCGCGCAGCTGATTGTCGATGCGGCGCGACTCGTGCCGCTCGGTACCGACGATGTGCAGACCGCCGGCGGCGAGCACCGTGTCGTGCCGCTGCTGCCATTCGGCCTTCACCCGCTCGCGCTCGCCCGGATCGGCCTCGGCGTCGAGCGCGGCGAGTTCGGCATCGAGGTTGCCGCCGAGCACGATGTCCGTGCCGCGGCCCGCCATGTTCGTGGCGATGGTCACCGTGCCCGGACGGCCCGCCTGGGCCACGACGGCGGCCTCGCGCTCATGCTGCTTGGCGTTCAATACCTGGTGCGGCACGCTCTCCTTGTGCAGCAGGCCCGAGAGGAATTCGGACGTTTCGATCGAAGTAGTGCCCACCAGCGTCGGCTGCCCGCGCTGCACGCAGTCGCGGATGTCCTCGATGATCGCCTTGAACTTGTCCTGCTGGGTCAAATACACGAAATCCGGGGCATCCTTGCGGATCATGGGCTTGTGGGTCGGGATGACCACCACCTCCAGACCGTAGATCTGCAGGAACTCCGGCGCCTCGGTGTCCGCGGTGCCGGTCATGCCCGAGAGCGTCTTGTACAGTCTGAAATAGTTCTGGAAGGTGATCGAGGCGACCGTCTGGTTCTCCTCGCGCACCTGCACGCCTTCCTTGGCCTCGACCGCCTGGTGCAGACCGTCGGACCAGCGCCGGCCGGGCATGGTGCGGCCGGTGAATTCGTCCACGATGATCACCTCGCCGCCGCGCACGATGTATTCGACATCGCGTTTGTACAGCACGTGCGCGCGCAGCGCCGCGTTGAGGTGGTGCATCAGGCGGATGTTGCCCGCATCGTACAGGCTCTCGCCCTCCTTGAGCAGACCCGCCTGCACCATCAGCGCCTCGACGTGCTCGTGGCCTTCCTCGGTCAGGTGGACCTGCTTGTTCTTTTCCTCCACCGAGTAATCCCCGGGACCCTCCTCGACCTCCTGGCGCGTCAGACGCGGCACGAGCTGATTGATGCGCAGGTACAGCTCGGTGCTCTCTTCGGCGGGCCCGGAAATGATGAGCGGCGTGCGCGCCTCGTCGATCAGGATGGAGTCGACCTCGTCGACGATCGCATAGGCGAGAGCGCGCTGCACCCGCTCTTCCAGACTGAAGGCGAGGTTGTCGCGCAGATAGTCGAAGCCGAGTTCGTTGTTGGTGCCGTAGGTGATGTCGCAGGCGTAGGCGGCGCGCTTCTCCTCCGGAGTCTGCGAGTTCTTGATCACCCCGACCGTCAGGCCGAGGAAGCGGTACACCGGCCCCATCCAGTCGGCGTCGCGCTGCGCCAGGTACTCGTTCACCGTGACGACGTGCACGCCCTCGGCGGGCAGCGCGTTCAGGTAGGCCGGGAGGGTGGCCACCAGGGTCTTGCCCTCGCCGGTGCGCATCTCGGCGATCTTGCCCTGGTGCAGCGCGATGCCGCCGATCAGCTGCACGTCGAAGTGGCGCATCTTGAGGGTGCGCCAGGCGGCCTCGCGCACCACGGCGAACGCCTCCGGCAGCAGGTCATCGAGTTTGGCGCCGTCGCGCAGCCGCTGGCGGAACTCCTCGGTCTTGCCGCGCAGCTGCTCGTCGCCGAGGGCCTTGAGCGCAGGCTCGAATTCCCGGGCGGCGCGCACGTCGCGCCCGTAGCTGCGCAGGAGCCGCTCGTTGCGGCTGCCGAAAATACGTTTCAGGGTATTGAGCAACTTGAGGTCCGCTTTACTGTGGTGTGCACCGCCCGACAGGCCGGCGCGGAGCCCGATATTCTACGCATTCGGGCGGCCCGGACCTAATGGGTGGCCGGGGCGGCCGCAATCAGCCTGGCGTATCCGGCTGCAGGCGGGACGGCGGGGAAGTGTGCCCGGGAGGGACTGCGGCGACCGGCAGACCGGGGGGCGCCTTAAGATCCGGATCGACGGCCACCGCTGAGCACCTGCGCCACGGAGAGCGCGTGCAGGCGGACGAAAGCGGCCGGATTGATCTCGATCCCGTCCTTGAGCACCTCGAAGTGCACGTGCGGACCGGTCGAGTAGCCCGTGGAGCCGACGAGCGCGATGACGTCGCCCCGCTTGACCGTCTCGCCGACGTGCACCAGCACCTTTTCGGCGTGCCCGTAGCGGGTGGCATAGCCATCGCCGTGATCGATCTGCACCATGTTGCCGTAGCCCCCGCGCGGTCCGGCCCAGGTGACCACTCCGGCCGCGACCGCATGGATCGGGGTCCCCATGGGAGCGGCGAAATCGATGCCCTCGTGAAACTCCTCGTCCCCGGTGAACGGGTCGATGCGCTCCCCGAACGGCGAGGAGATCCAGCCCACCTGCACCGGCCGGCCCTCGGGGTGAATCTCCTGCCTCAGCTTGCGGGAGAGGATCACGTTCTCGAGCGCCGCGAGCTGCGAGGCGCGCAGATCGATCCGCCCCTCCAGCCGGCCGAGCAAAGCCGAGAGGCTGGGAATACCGGGCGTGGCGCCCGGGATGTCGGTCTCCGGTCCGCCCTGCGGAGGATTCTCGCCGAAATTGAACTCGCTGCTCGGCAGGCCCGCCATCGCCGAGAGACGCCGGCCCAGGGCATCGAGCCGCAGCATGTGCGCCTGCACGTCCCCGACCTGGATGGCGAGCGCCTGGGCACGGGCCTGCATCTGCGCCTTCAGGTCCGCGATCTGCTCACGCTGGCGGGACAGAATATCCATCCAGTGAGTGGTCTCGGCGAGCGCGAGATCGCCGCCGCTGCCACGACCCAGCGACAAGCCCATGGCGAACGCGCCGCCGAGAATCGACAGCATCACCACGGCCATGCACGTGAGCATCAGCGGGTGGCGCAGATTGAGGTTGAGCAGGCGCGAACGGCCGTCCTTCGAAAACACCACGACGCCCATGCCGCCGGTCGAGGATTCGAGCGTGACGTTGCGCAACGGCGCCAGACGTCCCAGCCCGCGCAGCGCCTGAGCCGCCCGGGAGCGCAGCGCGCGCCCGACGCTCATCGCAGCATGTTTCACCGGCGACCCCACTCTCACTGTTCGATCTCTCGCGTAGACTTGGCGTATCGCTCGGGTTCCGTCCCAGGCCCGGCGGGCGACTATGCCCAAAATGCACGATCGGCACAAGCGCAGAAAACAGAGTTCGGCCGCGGTTCACGGCGGCGCGCGCTCCATCGGCGATCTGTTGAGCCGCAACGGGCCGGTTCTGTCGCGGATCGGCGACCAGAGCGCGCGCCAGGCGTTCTGGCGAGGTTGGTTGCAGGCCCGTCTGCCGGCGGCGCTCGCCGCGCGGATCAGCGGCGTCATCGCGCGCGACGGCGTGCTCACCGTGTTTGCCGAGTCGGCCGCCTGGTCGGCGCGGCTGCGCTACGCGATCGAGGAGCTCGATGCCCCGGTGCGCGAGGCCGATCCTGACATCAGGCGGCTGGCCGTGAAGGTGCTGCCGCGCAAATCCTGAGTGCGCCTCAGCCGGCCGGCAGCGCCGGCGCCTCGATGTAGGAGATCGGCGCCTCCGCATACGACTCGAACGCCACTTCGTCCCAGGCGCCGGGCTCCGCCTGCAGCGCCCGCAGCAGTTTGTTGTTGAGCGCATGCCCGGACTTGTAGCCGCTGAACTCGCCGATCAGACCATGGCCGAGCAGGTACAGATCACCGATCGCATCCAGGATCTTGTGTTTGACGAATTCGTCCTCGTAACGCAGACCGTCCTCGTTCAGCACCCGGAAGTCATCGAGCACGATGGCGTTATCGAGGTTGCCGCCGAGTGCCAGATTGTGCTCACGCAGCGTCTCGAGGTCGCGCAGAAAGCCGAAAGTGCGCGCCCGGCTGACCTCCTTCAGGAACGAAGTGGTCGAGAAATCCATCGAGGCCTTCTGTGCCCGGCGTTTGAACAGCGGATGATTGAACTCGATCTCGAAGTTGACCTTGAAGCCGTCGAAAGGCGTGAACTCCGCCCACTTGTCCCCGTCGGTCACCCGCAGACGCTTCTTGATGCGGATGAAACGCTTGGGCACCCGCTGCTCTTCGATGCCGGCGGACTGCAACAGAAACACGAACGGCCCCGCGCTGCCGTCCATGATCGGCACCTCGGGGGCGGAAAGCTCCACCACCGCGTTGTCGATCCCGAGGCCGGCGAACGCCGACAGCAGGTGCTCCACGGTCGAGACGCGGGTCGACCCCTTGCACAGGGTGGTGCCGAGCATCGTGTCGCCGACATTTTCCGCGCGGGCAGGCACTTCGGCCGGCGGCGGCAGATCGGTGCGGCGGAAGACGATCCCTGCATCGGCGCCCGCCGGGCGCAGGGTCATCAGCACCTTCTTGCCCGTATGCAGACCGACGCCGGTGGCGCGGATTGAATTCTTGAGCGTCCTTTGTCCGACCATGCCTCGTTCTTCTGCGATCTTGATAAAACGCACCGGCACCCGCAGCCTGACCGGGACGCCCAATGGCGCGTTACCGTACCACAGGCGCCCTTTTTACTCCATTTCCCGCACCTTCCCGCCGTTCGGCGCACGCGGATCCGGCCGGCCCGGACCCGCGCCCAGGGCCCTCGAGGAGCCCGCCGGACCTTCAGCCCCGGGGCGGGTCAATCGGCCTGGCGACGCAGGAAGGCCGGGATATCGAGCAGCTCATCGGGCCCGAGATCCTGACGCAGCCCGTCACCCACCGCCCGCTGCCGCTGCACCGTCGGCCGATCGAGCCGCGCATAGTCGCTGCTCGAGGGCGGGCCGCGGCGCACCACCCGCATGGGCGGCTCGGTGCGTGTCTCACGCTGTGGCGTATGTTCGCGATGCGCTGCAGCGGCCACCTGGGGCCGCTCTGCCGCCGCGGCGGGCCGGCCGAGTCCGGTGGCGACCACCGTCACGCGCACCTGATCGCTGAGATCCGGGTCGATGACCGTACCGACCACCACGGTGGCGTCCTCCGATGCAAACTCCTTGACGATCTGACCAACCTCCTGGAACTCGCCGATCGACAGGTCCATGCCCGCCGTGACGTTCACCAGGATGCCGTGCGCACCGGCCAGATTGATCTCCTCGAGCAGCGGCGAGGATACGGCGGCCTCGGCCGCGGCCCGCGCCCGGCCTTCGCCGTTCGCCGCGCCGGTGCCCATCATGGCCATGCCCGTCTCGGACATCACCGTGCGCACGTCCGCGAAATCGACGTTGATGAGCCCCGGACGGGTGATCAGCTCGGCGATGCCCTGCACCGCTCCCTGCAATACCTGGTTGGCCGACTTGAAGGCATCGAGCAGCGTGGTCTGCGCCCCGAGCACGGTGAGCAGCTTCTGATTGGGAATGGTGATGAGCGAGTCACAGTACTTGCCGAGTTCGGCGATGCCGTGCTCGGCAACGTGCGAGCGCTTGCCGCCCTCCATCTCGAACGGCCGGGTCACCACCGCCACGGTGAGAATCCCCATCTCCTTGGCGATCTGCGCGACCACCGGAGCGCCGCCGGTGCCGGTGCCGCCGCCCATGCCCGCGGTGATGAACAGCATGTCGCAGCCCTTGATGAGCTCGACGATGCGGTCGCGGTCCTCCATGGCCGCCTGACGGCCCACCTCCGGATCGGCGCCGGCGCCGAGCCCCTTGGTGATGTTGCTGCCGATCTGCAGCGCGGTCTTGACTTTCGCGTGCTTCAGGGCCTGCGCGTCGGTGTTGACGCACATGAATTCCACGCCTTCGATTCCGGTCGTCATCATGTGGGCGACGGCATTTCCGCCGCCGCCGCCGACGCCGATGACCTTGATCACGGCGCTCTGGCTGTAGGCATCCATCAGTTCGAACATTGTGCGCTCCTCATTGAATGCGGGTTAAGTCGGTAAAGATCGCTCGAAGTCAGAAGTTCCCCTGGAACCAGGTGCGCATGCGGCCGAAAGCCGTCTTTGCGTTGCCGCCCAGGGACCGCCCGCGGCGCGCGGGCAGGATGTTGTCACGCGCATAGAGCAGCAGCCCCACGCCCGTGGAGAAAACCGGATTGCGGACCACTTCGGTGAGCCCATGCACTTCCTGCGGCATGCCGAGGCGCACCGGCACGTGGAACACCTCCTCGGCGAGCTCGATGGCCCCTTCCATGCGGGCGCTGCCGCCGGTGAGCACGATGCCCGCGACGATGAGCTCCTCGAAACCGCTCCTGCGCAGCTCTTCGCGCACCAGGCCGAACAGCTCCTCGTAGCGCGGCTCGACGACCTCGGCGAGCGTCTGGCGCGCGAGGCGACGCGCCGGCCGGTCGCCGACGCTCGGCACCTCGATGCTCTCATCGGGGTTGGCGAGCTGCGAAAGCGCGCAGGCATAGCGGATCTTGATGTCCTCGGCGTGCTGGGTCGGGGTCCGCATGGACACCGCGATGTCGTTGGTCACCTGGTCTCCGGCGATCGGAATCACGGCCGTGTGGCGAATCGCACCCTGGATGAAGACCGCGATGTCGGTGGTGCCGCCGCCGATATCGACCATGCACACGCCGAGCTCCTTCTCGTCGTCGGTGAGCACCGCGAAACTCGAGGCAAGCTGCTCGAGCACCACGTCGCCGACCTCCAGCCCGCAGCGTTTGATGCACTTCTCGATGTTCTGCGCGGCGCTGTCGGCTCCGGTGACGATGTGCACCTTGGCTTCGAGGCGCACTCCCGACATGCCGATCGGATCGCGGATGCCTTCCTGGCCGTCGACGATGAACTCCTGGGGCAGCACATGCAGGATCTTCTGGTCCGCCGGGATCGCGACCGCCCTGGCCGCGTCGATCACGTGACCGACGTCGCCATGAGTCACTTCGCGGTCGCGGATCGCGACCACCCCATGGGAATTGAGACTCCTGACGTGACTGCCGGCGATCCCGGCGTACACGGAGTGGATCTCGCAGCCGGCCATGAGCTCGGCCTCCTCCACGGCCCGCTGGATCGACTGCACGGTCGACTCGATGTTGACGACCACGCCCTTCTTCAGCCCCCGCGAGGGCTGCGAGCCGACCCCGAGCACTTCGATGGCGCCGTCGGCGCCGACCTCCCCGACCAGGGCGAGGACCTTGGAGGTGCCGATGTCGAGGCCCACGATGAGGTCTCTGTCGGACCGTTTACGCATCGCGAACCTCCTGTTTGCGGAGCGCAAAGGCGCGGGCGGTGGCGCTGGCGAGCCTGTGGTGTGAGCCTGATGAGGCAGCCGGCCGTGCGTGCCGGCTTTCGCTTGGTATTGCATTGTGCGACGCACCTTTACGCCAACCGATGGCGAAACCGTTCGTGTAACGCATGTCTACGTGCGAGATCTGCGCGGCGCGCCGCTCGACGATGCCGAGCGCCGCGCTCATGAACCTGTCGAACCGCTCCTCGACCTGGGAGTGCCCGAGCCTCACCGTGATGCCGTCGGTCAGCGTGAACTGCCAGGTGCCGCGCGCATCGAGACTGAGCGCCGCGATGGCGAGGCCGCTCGACGCCAGACGATCCTGCATCGCCAGATACCGTTGCGTGACCTGCTGCTGCGCGCCGTCGGGACCGCTCAGCCGCGCCAGCCCCGGGGGCACGGGCTGCGCGTGCGTCACGAACTCCGTGCCGCCCGCATTGACCAGTCCGTCGCCGTCCCAGCGGGCCACGGCCACCTGTTCCCGCACCCACACGTCGAGGCCGTGCGGCCAGGCACGCTGCACGCTGGCGGACGCCACCCACGGGAGCGCCTGCACCGCGCGGCGCACGGCCGGCAGGCTCACCGTGAGCAGCCCGGCGCCGTGCACCTGTTGCGCAACCGTCTGCTCGATCTGCAGCGGCGAGACGTGCGCGAATCGGCCGGTGACGGTCACCGTGCGAACCGGCTGATCGAGCGCCCACAGCGCCGCGAAAACCACGAGCAGCACCACGGCGGCGGCGAGCGCCCGGGAAAGCCAGCGCCTGGGAGGCGTCTCGGGGCGCTGGCTGGCGCGGCGGTTACGACTCCGTCTGAACATCGCGCTACGGACCTCCTGCGCTGCTCGCCGGGGGACGACGGCGCACGAAGCTGGTCTCGAGCACCCTCCAGACGAGCTCGTCGAAGTCGATGCCGGCGGCACGGGCCGCCATCGGCACCAGCGAGTGGCCGGTCATGCCGGGCACGGTGTTGATCTCGATGAGCAGTGGCCGTCCGGAGACATCGACCATGAAATCGGCCCGTCCCCAGCCCTCGGCTGCCGCGGCCTCGAAGGCGGCGAGCGCGAGGCGCCTCAGGTGCTGTTCGGCGGGCGCCGAGAGCCCCGAGGGGCAGTGATAACGCGTGTCCCCGCGCCGGTATTTCGCCTCGTAGTCGTAGAACGCCCGCGGTGTCTCGATGCGGATCGACGCCAGCGCCTCGCCCTGCAGCAGCGCCACCGTATATTCACGCCCGGCCACCCACGACTCGGCAAACACGCGCCGGTCGGTGAGGCGGGCGGCCGCATACGCCGCCGCCAGTTCCCCGGCGCGTTCGACCTTGGTGATGCCGACACTCGAGCCCTGGCTCGCCGGCTTGACGATGAGCGGCAGCCCGAGCCGCTCGATCGCCAACTCGAAATCGCGCTCTCCACCGAGCTCCACCGCCTCCGGGCTCGCCACGCCGATGGCCTGGGCGAGCCGCTTGGTACGCAGCTTGTCCATGCCGATCGCCGAACCCATGACGCCGCTTCCGGTGTAGGCGATCCCCAGGCACTCGAGCGCCCCCTGTACGGTGCCGTCCTCGCCGCCCGGGCCATGCAACGCGATCCAGGCCCGATCGACCCGCCGCCCGCTGAGCTCGCCGAGCGGACGCTCGCGCGGATCGAACCCCTCGGCATCGACACCGCGGCGCCTGAGCGCAGCGAGCACCGCGTGGCCCGAGAGCAACGAGATCTCCCGCTCGCTCGAGTCACCGCCGGCCAGCACCGCGACCCGGCCGAATTCCTCCGCGCGATTCGCGCGTCTCGCCCAGGCCGGATCGTACTGCAACCGCATCAGGCCGCCTCCCCCACGATGCGCACCTCGGCATCGAGCCTCACGCCGTGGGCCCGCTCGACCGACTCACGCACCTTCAGCATCAGCGTTTCGATGTCGGCGGCCGTCGCGGTGCCGTGATTGATGATGAAGTTCGCGTGCTTGCCCGAGACCGATGCGCCGCCGATCGTCAGCCCCTTCAATCCGGCCGCCTCGATCAGCCGCGCCGCGTGATCTCCGGGCGGGTTGGCGAATACCGAGCCGCAGCTCCACTCGCCGATCGGCTGCGACGCGCGGCGCCGCGCCAGCAGTTCGTTGACCTCGCTGTCGTGCCCGGCGGGGCGCTTCTCGAAGCTCAGCGTCGCGGCAACGAACCATTCGTGCGCCTGCGGAGGCTCGACATGCCGATAGCCGACACGATATTCACCCGCCGCCCGCCGGTGCTCGCGTCCCTGCCGATCGAGGGTCTCGACCTCGATCACGTATCGCCAGGTTTCCCCGCCGAAGGCCCCGGCGTTCATCGCGAGAGCGCCACCGAGCGTGCCGGGGATACCGGCGAAGAACTCCGCGGGCCCGAGGCCCCAGCGGATGCACTGCCTGGCGAGGCGCGCGCACGCGGTGCCGGCCTCACCGTAGACGCTGGTCTCGCTGCGCCGCTCCAGCCGATCGAGCGTGCCCTGGGTGCTGATGACCACGCCGCGGATACCGCCGTCACGCACCAGCAGGTTGCTGCCGAGCCCCACCCAGTGGAGCGGAGTCCCGGCCGGCAGGCTGCGCAGGAACGCGGCGAGCTCGGCGCGATCGGCCGGCGTGAAAAAGATCTCCGCCGGCCCCCCGACGTGCCAGGAGGTGTGACGGCTCATCGGCTCATCGCGCCGGATACGCGGCAGGAACCGCTCGGCGACCGGGACGGTCATGGCGCGCTCCGCGGCGGGCTCAGACAGGCGAATCGCGCGGCGAGGCCGTGCGCGACCGCGCTGATGTTGCCCGCGCCCATGGTGACGATCAGATCGCCGTCACGAATCACGCCCTTGAGGGATTCGGCGAGCTCCTCGACCCGCTCGACGAACAGCGGCTCGACCCGTCCGCGGCTGCGCACGGCGCGGCAGATCGCGCGACCGTCGGCGCCGGCGATCGGCGCCTCGCCGGCCGCGTAGACCTCCGTCACCAGCAGGACATCGACACTGGAGAGGACCTTGCCGAAGTCATCGATCAGATCGTGGGTACGGCTGTAGCGGTGGGGCTGGAAGGCGAGCACGATCCGCCGTCCCGGATAACCCTGGCGCAGCGCCTCGAGCGTCGCCGCCACTTCGGTCGGATGGTGGCCGTAGTCGTCAACGACGGTCACCGTGCCGGCGGCGGTCGTGATGTCCGCCACGTGCTGCAGCCGCCGGTCGATCCCCTGGAAGCCGGCAAGCGCGCGGCCGATGGCTGCATCGTCGATGCCGAGCTCCGTGGCGACGGCGATCGCCGCCAGGGAATTCAACACATTGTGCACGCCCGGCAGGTTGACGCTCACCTCGAGCGGCGCCTTCCCCGGGCGGGCCACCGAGAAGCGGCTCTGCAGGCCGAGGCGGCGCACGTTGCCGGCGCGCACGTCGGCGTCCTCGCTCAGGCCATAGGTCAGCACCGGCCTGCCGACGCGCGGCAGGATGGCACGCACATGCTCGTTGTCCAGACACAGCACCGCCAGCCCGTAGAACGGCAGGTTGTGCAGGAAATCGATGAAGCTTTCCTTGAGCCGTTCGAAATCGCCGCCATGGGTGCCGAGGTGGTCGTTGTCGATGTTGGTGACCACCGAGATCAGTGGCTGCAGGTGCAGGAACGAGGCGTCGCTCTCGTCGGCTTCCGCCACCAGGTAGCGGCCCGAGCCGAGGCGCGCATGGCTGCCGGCGCTCTTCAGCCGGCCGCCGATCACGAAAGTCGGATCCTCCCCTCCCTCGGCGAGGATGCTGGCCACGAGGCTGGTGGTGGTGGTCTTGCCGTGGGTGCCGGCGACCGCGATGGCATGGCGGAAGCGCATCAGCTCGCCGAGCATCTCCGCCCGTGAGACCACCGGCACCCGCCGCTCGAGCGCGGCGGCGACTTCCGGGTTGCCCGCGGCAACGGCGCCGGAGACGACCAGCACATCGGCGTCGGCGATATGCCGGGCATCGTGGCCGATCCGCACCGTGGCGCCGAGCCGCGCGAGCCGCTCGATCACCGGGCTCATCCTCAGATCGGAGCCCTGCACGCGGTAGCCGAGGTTCAGCAGCACCTCGGCGATGCCGCTCATGCCGCTGCCGCCGATGCCGACGAAGTGGATGGTGTGGATGCGACGCATGCGATCGAGCCCGGAGGGGCCGCGCCGCTCGAGGGATCCGCAACCGCTCATGCCGCCCTCCGCGAGAGGCCGAGGCAGGCCGCGGCCAGCTGTTCGGTCGCATCGGGTTTCGCGAGCGACCGCGCATGCTCCGCCATGGCGAGCAGCACGGCACGCTCGGCGCTCAGCCGCTCGAGCTCGGCGGCAAGCCGCTGCGCGGTCAGTTCCCGGTCCGCGATCAGCACCGCCGCGCCGGCGCGCACCAGGTGGCGGGCATTGCAGGTCTGGTGATCGTCCACGGCGGCCGGGAAAGGCACCAGCACCGCGCCGAGCCCGGCCGAGGCGAGCTCCGAGACGGTGAGCGCGCCCGAACGGCAGATCGCAAGGTCGGCCCAGGCATACGCTTCCGCCATATCGTCGATGAACGGCCTGACATCGGCCGCGACGCCCGCATCGGCGTAACTCTGCCGGCACGCCTCGCACCAACGCTCACCGGCCTGGTGGCGCACCTCGAAACGACTGCCGTCGAGCCGCGCCAGGGCGTAAGGCACCACGGTGTTGAGCCGCACGGCGCCCTGGCTGCCGCCGATGACCAGCAGCCGCACGGCG
>JAKAFQ010000653.1 GCA_021817875.1 Pseudomonadota bacterium | reverse complement strand
AGGCGCGTGAAGGGGGGCTGGTAGCCGGATCGGATGCGCGTCGGGGGCTTGTATTCACCACGCGGGAGGCTCTGGAGACCGAACACCGGGTGCTCGAACTGGTGCAATCCGGACGGGATGCTGCCCACCCGCTGGGGGAATCCGAAGCGATCGAGGCGCTGCTGGCGGCGCATGAAGATCGGCAGAGCCTGGTGTTCACCGGGGGGCAGCGGGAGGCGGTACGGCTGGCACTGGGTTCGGCAGACCGGCATCTTGGGATCGTCGGGGCAGCGGGGTCGGGCAAGACGCGGTCGATGGCGGCGATTGTCGAGACATATCGGCAGGCCGGCTATGAGGTGATCGGCCTTGCGCCGAGTGCCGCGGCGGCGCGTGAACTGGGCACAGCGGGCTGCGACCGGACGTTGACCCTGGAAGCCGGGTTGCGCCAGCCGGCGCCTGAAATGGTGCGTGAGGGGGAGACGCGTCTCTACGTCCTGGACGAGGCGGGGATGGTCTCGGCACGTGACATGGACCGACTGATGCGGCGTGCCGAGGTGGAGGGGGCGCGGACGCTGATGGTCGGTGATCCACGTCAGCTGGCGAGCGTGGAGGCCGGCTCGCCGTTCCAGCAGATGCTGGAGGCCAACGTGTTGCGGCATGTGCGGATGGATGAGGTCCGGCGGCAGTGTGATCGTGCGCTACGGGAGATTGCGCAGCGTTTTGCGCGTGGTGATGCGGCCGGTGCGGTGCAGGCGGCGCAGCCTTACATGACGGTGGTCGGCAAGGATCAGCTCGCCGTGACGGCGGCCGAAGCCTATCTTGGTCTGGGTGCTGCGGAACGGGCCGATACGCTGGTGCTGGCGGGCACCAACCGAATGCGTGCGGCGGTGAACACGGAAATTCGCACTGGCCTGCGGGCGCGCGGCGAGATCGGCCGCGATGAGCTCTCGGTGCAGGCGCTCGACAAGGCGGATTTTACCCGTGAGCAGGCACGACGGGTTCAGTCCTACGAGTCCGGTATGGTGGTGGTGTTCACCCGGCCGCTGAAAGATCGTCGTGCGACCGTGGCGGATCGTGGCAGCCAGTGGGAGGTTGTCGGCCGGGACGGGGATCATGTGACGTTGCGATCGCTGAGCGGCGCTGCCGACGGGGCCGGCGTCCGGGAGATTGCCTGGCGGCCATCGGGCGAGACGGCGACCGCCTATCATGTGCGGGCGCTTGGCCTTGCTGAGGGCGAGCGGATCGTGTTCCGGGAGAACGACCGAGCTCTTGGTGTCAACAACGGCATGGGTGGGATGGTGACCGGGCTGGACCGGGCGCGGGGCGAGGCGCTGGTGCGCAGTGATGCCGGCGCAGAAATCCGTATCAGCATGGACCGGGCACAGGCGATCGATCATGGTTATTGCCGGACCATCCACAGCAGCCAGGGGGCGACGGTGGAGCGGACGATCGTGGTGGGTGAGGCCGGCCGGGTGGCGACGGCCCAGACTGCCTATGTGGCGGCGTCGCGCGAGCGCTCCGGTCTGAGGATCATCACCGATGATCGGGAGAAGTTGTCTGCTGCCTGGTCCCGTTGGGCAGAGCGACAGAGCGCCCGCAGCGTGCTGGCGCGCGGACCAGCGGATGAGCCTGGGCGGCAGCGGGAAATGCCGGTGAGCGATATCAGCCGCGAACGAGCGCGGCAGAAAACCCTCGAGCAGGCACGGCACCGGACCGCCGAAGTCGCCAGGGCCCGGGAGGTTGCACGCCAGACGCAACTGAAGAATCAAAAACAACGTAATCGCTCTCGCGACAGGGGCATGGAGAGATAGAGAGCCGGAGGCTGGATGGTGATTGGAAAGAATTCGCGCCGTTCACGACCATACAGGACTATTTTCAACCTCTATTGTTAAAATGTTAACCTCGATTACCGAGAGACTGCATCCGACGAGCCTTGATCTGCCCCGGCAAGCCAATGTTCGGATTCTGAAAACGAACATCGAAACCGAGGATCGGGATGTTCGTTTCGGGGCGGCTGGCATTCGGCGGCCCGCTGCGCGACAAAGGCTACCGCGGAAGGGAGACACAGATGACCACGACGATGAGCACCATTTCGGACCTGAAGCAGGCGCGCCGGTGATGGACGGCGCCTCGCCCCGCGCGGGAAGTCGCCGCCAGGCCAAGATCATAAGCCTGCTGCAGGAGGCCGGGCGGGTCTCGGTCGAGGATCTGGCCGCGCGCTTCGGCGTCACACCGCAGACGATCCGCCGCGATCTCAACGAATTGTGCGAGGTCCATCGCCTGACCCGGGTGCATGGTGGCGCGATGATCGCCTCCAGCGTCGCCAATCTCGCCTATGACGCGCGCAAACTCGTGGCGCAGCCGTTCAAGCAGTTGATCGGCGAGGCGGCGGCGCGGCTGATTCCGGACAATTCATCGCTGCTGATCAATCTCGGCACCACAACCGAGGAGGTCGCCCGCGCGCTCGCGCAACACACCGGACTGCTGGTCATCACCAACAACCTGCATGTTGCGGCTGAACTCTATCGTTCGCCCGGCGTGGAACTCATCATGGCCGGCGGCACGGTGCGGCGGGCGGATGGCGGCATCGTCGGCGCGCCGACGGTGGAACAGATACGCCAGTTCCGCGCGGATTTCGCGGTGATCGGCACCTCGGCGATCGACCGCGACGGTACGCTGCTCGATTTCGACAGTCGGGAGGTCCAGGTCTCGCGCGCGATCATCGAATGCGCCCGGCGGGTGATGCTGGTGGCCGACAGCAGCAAGTTTACCCGCTCCGCACCCGTGCGGATCGCGCACCTGAAAGATGTCGACATGCTGGTGACCGACCGGCTGCGCACACCCGAAAGCCGTGAACTCTGCGAACGCCTCGGCATCGAGGTTGTGGAAACGGCGGGAGAGGACGACAGCGACATCGCCGACTGATTCAATCAATATTCGTTTCAAATTTTGTTTTGAGTGTTGACGCCCGGTTTTTGTTCGTATTAACGTTCGCTTCGACAAGCGATCGAATACGAAACGCAAACGCGGGAGGTTTGCCTGATGGCGTCCGCAACGGACACTTCAGT
>JAKAFQ010000652.1 GCA_021817875.1 Pseudomonadota bacterium | reverse complement strand
TTTCCTGCGCGAGCACGTCTACCGGCATTACAAGGTGCTGCGCATGACCGCCAAGGCCCGGCGGGTGGTCCACGAACTGTTCGGCGCCTTCATGACCGATCCGCGCCTGATGCCCCCGGAACACCAGGAGCTCGCCGCCCTGGCAGAGCGCGGCCGTGGGATGGCCGGCCGCGCCCGGGCGGTGGCTGACTACATCGCGGGGATGACCGACCGCTACGCCATCCTGGAGCACCGGCGGCTGTTCGACCCCTCGGAGCGCACCTAGATGTCGAGCCCCGAGACGGGACTGTCGATCGATGCCCGGCGGCACTTCCTGCAAGCACTACTTCGCGTGCTGCGGCCGATCATCCGGCTGTTGATCCGCCATGGGATCCGTTACGACGAGTTCGCCGATGTGGCTCGCGGCGCCTTCGTCGAGAGCGCGATCCGCGACGGCATCGAGCCCGCTTCCCGCCCCACGCGCGAGCGGGTTGCGCTGATCACGGGCATCCCCCGTCAGCGGGTTGATCACTATGTCGACGACGAAGCTGCACTGCCGACGACGGACCCCACTCCGACACGTTTAATGAGTGAGCTGTTGCACAAGTGGCACACCGACCCGCAGTACCTTGACCGCGACAGAGCACCCCTGGAACTGGAATTCGACGCGCATTCGGGACCGAGCTTCAAGCGGCTGGTGGCACAGATCAATGCGTCCGCCGATCCCTATCTGGCACTCGACGAACTGCTGAAGACCCGTTCCGTGGTTTACATAGACGAGACACACTTGCGCGTGATCACACGCGTATTCCTCTGGCCGGGAGACTGGCCGCACGGCATCGAGTATTTCGGCACTGCGTTGGCACATCTGATTCAGACTCATGAATACAACTTCAGCCCGGAGAATGCGGACCGAAAGCGACTTGAGCGCTTCGTGTCCGCCGATCAGGGACTTCCCTCCCGACTGGTTCCGAGCTTTCACACTGTCGCGAGGGAGCGGGCCAACCAGTTGCTTTTGGAACTCGACGACTGGTTTGCCCACTTCTCCGATGTGACCATAGGCGAGGAGGACCCGCGGGCGACTGCCGGGGTCGATGTATTCTTCTACGTGGAGCCACCTTCGGACCCCAGGCCGCTGTCAACCCTGATTCAAGTCCGGCGGAAGACCGGCGCGCCCGGAGGCGAGCGGACCTCATGAGCATCAACCGAACTCGTGATCATCTGCTGGTCGCACTGCGGAGGATATTGAGACCGCTCGCACATCTGTTGATCCGCACGGGCATCCGCTTCGACGAATTCGCCGCGCTTGCCAGCCGGGTTTACGTTGAGAGCGCTGCACGTGATTTTGACCGCTCCCGCATTCCGTCGCGAGCACGCATCGCCGCGATCACCGGGCTCACATGCAGCCAGGTCGACAGCTATGTGGATTGCGCTCTACCTGCGACGAACCCGACATCCGCGGACCTGCTGGTGGAGATTCTGCACAGGTGGCATACGGTTCCCGAATATGTCGGCCCATACGGGATTCCACGGGAGCTCCAATTTTCACGCCCCAGCGAGCGTTGCTTCCGCAGTCTGGTTGCGCTTATTGATCCGGAGGCGGACGCTGGCGCAGCCCTCGAAGACTTGCGCCGGGCCGGCGCCGTCGCGTCGGCCGGCGATGCGCATTTCCGTGCCGTCTCTCGCTCCTTGATGATGTCCACGCTGGCATCCCCCCAGTTGATCGAACATTTCGGAATCACGTTGTCGCGGCTGGCGGCCACCATGGAGTACAACATGGATCCCAGAAACACGGAAAAGCGCCTGCAGCGTCGCGTCATGGCGGACCGGGGACTGCCGCTCGAGCTCGTCCCGGCATTTGAGAAACATGCACGCAGCAAGGCGATGGATTTTCTGCTGGAACTCGACAACTGGATCGCCTCGCAAGTCATCGACGAATCGGACGATCGGGAGAGGGTCGACGCCGGAGTCAACGTGTTTCTTTCCGTTGAGTTGCCGGACCAGGACTCTTCCTTGGCCGCTCTGGTCATCGATTCCGAAGGTTGATGCCCGGCGGCCCCGCCGACTGCGGCCCCCCCCCTTTTCCACCCGTATAAGGCGTGGCTTGCAGGCTCTCTGCGGAATGCACGCGGCCCCATTGCAGCGGTGGTCGAGTTCACGCTCGATTTTTTACAATTCTTTGACCTGCTTCACATTTTCCTGATAGGCTATATTACATAAGATAGTCAAGTAATTTTACATAATCCGAATAAAAAGCCCGCGGGCTGAGGCCTGCATGGCTTGGCAGGAGGTTCAGATGGCTCGGTCCGATCAGGCGCGTATCCGCGGTGTCTCCATGTCGGCGGTGGCCGTCTTCGTAGCCGCCGCTCTGGTGGGCAAGGCTCAGGCCGCCACCTTGACCGTGGGGCCGGTGGAGCAGGTCAATCTGAAGACGTCGACCCTCGTCGTCCTGGGCCAGACCTACCATATCAGTCCGTCGACATCCCTGCGGAACCAGGCCGGAGCGGTCATTTCGCTCAGCGCCCTGACGTCTGACACTCTGGTATCCATTGATGGCACCGAAACGCCTGCCGGATCGGTAATCGTTCAAAGTGTCATCGCGCTAGCGCAACTCGACGTTCCGGGCGCGACACAGCTGTCGGTCACCGGCATCGTTTCGAATGTGATGCCAACCGGTGAGATCAGGATCGGCAATCTGACGGTCGATATCAACCCCACCCTGACCAGCGACTCGCAGAATGTGACGGCAGGCGAGTTGGTGGAGATCACCGGAACACAACCGACCGGAGGCGGGCTTTTCCTTGCACAGAGCATGGTCTCTGTTGGTGCTAACGGACTCACTTCCTACGGCATTCGTGGCGGCGGCAAGTCCACCTCGGTGAAGATGGGCATCCGCGGCGGCGGGCTGAGCACCTACGGCATTCGCGGCGGTGGACTCACTTCCTACGGCATCCGTGGAGGGGGCAAGGCCACCGCCTACGGTATCCGTGGCGGCGGCAAGTCCACCTCGGTGAAGATGGGCATCCGCGGCGGCGGGCTGAGCACCTACGGCATTCGCGGCGGTGGACT
>JAKAFQ010000651.1 GCA_021817875.1 Pseudomonadota bacterium | reverse complement strand
AGATCCGTCCCAGGCGCCGGAAATCACTGACGATGCGCGCTCGTATTGCCTCGTCCTCGATGCTGCAGGCGCTCACCGCCGTGCGCAGCTCCTCGAGCTGCGGATACAGCGCTCGCAGCCGCTCCATGTTGCTCGGATTGCCGACGTCCATCGCCGAGGCGAGCGTTGCAACACTCGGACGCGGCTGCCACTGCCCGTCGGTAAGAAAGTCCGGCACGGTGCGGTTGGCGTTGTGCGCCAGCACCACCTCACCGATCGGCAGCCCGACCCGACGTGCCCAGATGCACGCCAGCGCGTTGCCGAGGTTGCCGCTCGGGATAATGAACGATACCGGCTCACCGCCCGCACCCGCCAGCGCGAGGCTCGTCGCCGCGTAGTACGAGGCCTGCGGCAGCAGTCGGCCAAGATTGATGCTGTTGGCCGATGAGAGCGTACGCGCCGCGCGCAGCCGCTCATCGAGGAAGGCCTGCTTGACCATCCGCTGACAATCGTCGAACGTCCCGCGCACCGCGAACGAGTGCACGTTGCCGCCCCAGCAGGTCAGCTGCTGCTGCTGGGTCGGGGACACCAGACCCTTGGGAAAGAGCACCACGACTTCGATGCCCGGCCGGCCGTGAAACGCCGCCGCCACCGCCCCGCCGGTATCCCCCGAGGTCGCCACCAGGATGGTGAGCGGCCGGGACTGTCCGGCGCGCAACCGGGTGAGGCACGCCGCGAGGAAACGCGCGCCGAAGTCCTTGAAGGCCGCAGTCGGCCCGTGGAACAGCTCGAGCACACCGAGCCGATCGCCCTCGAGGGGGACCAGCGGTGCCGGAAAATTGAACGCCTCGGCGCAGATTTGCCCGAGCGACCCGGCGAGTACATCGCCGGCGGCAAATGGCCCGATCAGCCGCTCGGCGAGCGGTGCGAGCCCCTGCCGCCCCGCCGTGGCCAGTTCCAACAGGGACAGCTGCGGCCACTGCTGCGGCACGTACAGCCCCCCATCCGGCGCGAGTCCCTGCTCGAGCCCCTCACTGAATCCCACCGTCAACCGCTCATCGCGGGTGCTACGAAACCGCATGCCCCTTGCCCTCGCTCGTCCCGTCAACCGCTGGCCACCACGCGCGCACCCTCGCTGCTGCGCAGGTCGACGATCCACTCATCGACCTGCGTGCCGGCCGCCAGCAACGGGGCGCGCATCGCGGCGAGCACCTCGTCCGCCTGCCTCTGCAAGGCCCAGGCGAACAGCGTCGGCCCCGCCCCGGAGATCGAGCAGCCGAGCGCCCCGGCGCCGATCGCCGCGGCGCGCACGGCCGCAAAGCCCGGAATCAGTGCCTGGCGCTGCGGCTCGATGACCACATCCTCGAACGAGGCACGGATCATG
The DNA here is from genome assembly GCA_021817875.1 of Pseudomonadota bacterium. The sequence goes on along the minus strand of JAKAFQ010000651.1, from coordinate 1,689 downwards.
TCCAGATCGTCCGTGTAGCAGCCGGAGATGAACCCCGCGAGGTTGGCGGTCTGCCAGACGAAATCCGCCATCGGCACTTCGCGCTTGAGAATGGCGCGCGCCTGACGCGTCGCGAGGAACATGTGCGGATGAATGATCACGGCGCGTATTTCCGATGGCACCGGAATGCGCTTCACGCGCGGCTGCTCGATGCCCACGGTCAGCACCAGTCCGCCGTACAGCGAGGGCGCGATGTTGTCGACGTGCATCGAGCCGCTCGCAACTGCCTCGCCCTGCATCGCGAACTTCAGCAACTCGAGTTTCTCGCACGGCTTTGCCAGCAGCGCATTCGCCGCCACCACCGCCCCGACGGCCGAGGCCGCCGAGCCGCCAAGACCGGAGCCGAGCGGAATGCCCTTCTCGATGCGCATCTCGAAGCCAAACTCCGGCGCGAGCACCTCGTGCATGGCGAGCAGCGCGCGCCCGGCAGTGTTCTGCGCCGGATCGGTCGGCAGCTCTCCGGCGATGCCGCTCACCGCCGAGATCGTGACCCCGGGCCGCTCGCTGCGGCTCACCGTCACCCGGTCGCCGAGCGCATCCACCGCAAAGCCGAGGATGTCGAACCCGATGGCAACGTTGCCCGAGGAAGCCGGCGCGAAGGCCGTTGCCCAGCGTGGCGCGCTCACAGGCGTGCTCCCAGGTAGGCCGACAGGCGCAGCAGATCGGCGAACACGCCCCCGGCCGTGACCTCCGGACCCGCTCCCGGCCCCTGCACGATGAGCGGATTGTCACAGTAGCGGCGCGTGGCGAAGCGCACGACGTTGTCGGTGAGCGCGATGTTGGCGAACGCGTGCCCTGCGTCGAACTCCACGAGTCCCACCGTAGCCTGCCCGTCGGCGCGCAGGCGACCTACGTAGCGCAACACGCGCCCGGCCGCGCGCGCGGTCTCGAACCGCTCGCGCATCGCCCCGTCCGAGCGTGGCAGTCGCGCCATGAACTCCTCGATCGAGCCGCGCTCGAGGCCCGCGGGCACCAGGCTCTCGAGCCGCACGTCGGCCAGCTCGAGCTCCAGGCCCATCTCGCGCCCGAGAATGATCAGCTTGCGCGCGACGTCCATGCCGGACAGATCGTCGCGCGGATCGGGCTCGGTGTAGCCGCGCTGACGGGCGTCGCGCACGATGTCCGAGAATGGCGCGGTGCCGTCGTAGACGTTGAACAGATAGGCAAGCGTGCCGGAGAAGATGCCCTCGATGCTCGCGATCTCATCGCCCGTCTCGCGCAGATCGCGCAGCGTGTGCACGACCGGCAGGCCGGCTCCGACCGTTGCCTCGTACAGATAGTGCGCCTGACCGGCGCGGCGTGCCGCCTGCAGCGCCCGGTAGTAGGACAGATCCGCGCTGTTGGCCTTTTTGTTCGGCGTGATCACGTGCACGCCGGCGCGTAGCCACTCCGCGTAGCGCCCGGCGACCTCGCTGCTCGAGGTGCAGTCGATGAGCACGGTGTGCGGCAGGTAATCGACGCGCACATGCTCGAGGAACCGATCCAGGTCGGCGCCGGTCTCGCTGCGTTCGTACTGCTCCTGCCAGGAGGCCAGTGCGATACCGCTGTCCGACAGCACCATTCGGCGCGAGCCGAGGATGCCGCGCACGCGCAGATCCAGTTTGAACTGCTCGCGCAGCCGCTCGGTCTGCGAGGCGATCTGTTCCAGGA
>JAKAFQ010000650.1 GCA_021817875.1 Pseudomonadota bacterium | reverse complement strand
GATCTAACGGCCAGGTCCGTGCTCTCGACGTCAAAGTCGGCGACAAGGTCCTCTTCGGCAAGTACAGCGGCACGGAAGTCAAGGTCGAGGGCGAGGATCTGGTGGTGATGAGGGAGGAAGACCTCATGGCCGTGATCGAGAGCAAGTAAGCGAGGAGCTAAGACAATGGCAGCCAAAGAAGTCAGGTTCAGCGATGACGCCCGCCAGCGCATGTTCAAGGGCGTCAACATTCTGGCCAACGCCGTCAAGGCGACGCTCGGTCCGAAAGGCCGCAACGCCGTGCTCGAGAAGAGTTTCGGCGCTCCCACCATCACCAAGGACGGCGTGTCGGTCGCCAAGGAGATCGAGCTGAAGGACAAGTTCGAGAACATGGGCGCGCAGATGGTGAAGGAAGTCGCTTCCAACACCTCCGACGAGGCCGGCGACGGCACGACCACCGCGACGGTGCTTTCGCAGGCGATCATCCGCGAGGGCCTCAAGGCGATCTCCGCGGGCCGCAACCCGATGGACGTCAAGCGCGGCATCGACAAGGCGGTGGCCGCCGCCGTCGAGGAACTGAAGAAGCTCGCCAAGCCCTGCAAGGACTCCAAGGCAATCGCCCAGGTCGGCACGATTTCCGCCAACTCCGACGAGTCGATCGGCAAGACCATCGCCGACGCGATGGAGAAGGTCGGCAAGGAGGGTGTGATCACGGTGGAGGAAGGCTCGGGCCTCGAGAACGAGCTGGAAGTGGTCGAGGGCATGCAGTTCGACCGCGGCTATCTGTCCCCGTATTTCATCAACAGCCAGCAGAACCAGACCGTGGAGCTCGAGAAGCCGGTGATCCTGCTGGTCGACAAGAAGATCTCCAACATCCGCGAGCTGCTGCCGCTGCTCGAGGGCGTTGCCAAGGGCGGTCGTCCGCTGGTGGTCGTGGCGGAGGACGTCGAGGGCGAGGCGCTCGCCACCCTCGTGGTGAACAACATTCGCGGCATCCTCAAGGTGGCCGCGGTCAAGGCCCCGGGCTTCGGCGACCGCCGCAAGGCGATGCTGCAGGACATCGCCATCCTCACCGGCGGCACGGTGATCTCCGATGAGGTGGGCCTGTCGCTCGAGAAGGCGACGCTCAATGATCTCGGCGAGGCCAAGAAGGTCATCGTGGAGAAGGAAAACACCACGATCATCGACGGCGCCGGCAAGCAGTCCGACATCAAGGCGCGCATCGAGTCGATCCGTCAGCAGATCGAGGAAGCCACCTCCGACTACGACAAGGAGAAGCTCCAGGAGCGCGTTGCCAAGCTCTCCGGCGGTGTCGCGGTGATCAAGGTCGGCGCGGCCACCGAGGTCGAGATGAAGGAGAAGAAGGCGCGCGTCGAAGACGCGCTGCATGCGACCCGCGCGGCTGTCGAGGAAGGCGTGGTGCCGGGCGGCGGCGTGGCGCTGATCCGCGTGCAGAAGGCGGTCGAGAAGGTCGAGGCGTCCAACGAGGATCAGCAGGTTGGCGTGCGCATCCTCACCCGTTCCATCGAGGAGCCGCTGCGCCAGATCGTGGACAACGCGGGCGAGGACGCAGCGGTTGTGTTGAACCGGGTTAAGGAGGGCAAGGGCTCCTTCGGGTACAACGCGGCCACGGGCCACTACGGCGACATGATCGAGCTGGGTATTCTCGACCCGGCCAAGGTGACGCGTCTGGCGCTGCAGAATGCGGCCTCGGTGTCGGGTCTGCTGCTGACGACGGAAGTCATGGTGGCCGAGGCGCCGAAGGACGAGGAACACAGCCATCCGATGCCTCCGGGCGGCATGGGCGGAATGGATATGTAACCCCTCCCTCTAAAGAGGTATCGATTCCGAAGGACTCGGTTGATATCATTACGACAACGGTTAGGGACTGTGCCCGACCCCAAAGCGGGGACAGTCCTGAAAGACGCGGATCAAGACCCCCCTATTCCGCGCAATCCTCAAAGCCCCGCAATGCGGGGCTTTTTTTTCGCTGACGCGCAGGCTGATACGGGTTTCGCGAAACAGGCGGGCCGCCGCGGGACGCTGGCCACGCTCACTGCGCCGGCGGTGCAGCCCGGAGCAGACAACGAGGGAAGCCCGCAGGCTCGCGCGGGCGGCCCCGGCGCTGCGCGCCGGAAACACGCCTGACTTGCATTTGCGGCAGGTTTGGAGCTGGAATCGCCGCAATGAGCGCCGAACTCGACGACTGTTTGCGACGACACCTGCAGGCGCTGGAGGCGGCCTCGCCCGGTGCGCGCGCCGGCCTGCCGGCCGCGGTGCGTGATTCCCTACCCGAGGTGTTCGCCACCAGTGACTTCATCGCGCAGTCCTGCGTCCGGGACGTGACGCTGCTGCCCGGGCTCGTCGGTTCGGGGCTGCTGCGCCGGTTGGCTCCGGGGGAGCTCGGCGGCCGGGCGCCCGCTGCGGCCGCTGTTTCCGAGGCCGCGATGTTGGCTGCTCTGCGCCGCTGGCGTCGTCACGAGATGGTGCGCATCGCCTGGCGCGCGCTCGCCGGCTGGGCGGGCGTCGAAGAGACACTGGCCGAGGCGTCGGATTTTGCCGATACGGCCATCGCCGTTGCTGTTGCATACGCACGACATCAGCTCGTGGCGCGTTTCGGAGAACCGCGCTCGGCCTGCGGTGAGTCGCAACCGCTGGTGGTGGTGGCGATGGGCAAGCTCGGCGGACGGGAGCTGAACTTTTCTTCGGACGTCGATCTGATGCTGCTTTTTCCAGAGCATGGTGACACCGACGGCACACGCCCGATCAGCAACGAGGAGTTCTTCACCCGTCTCGGGCAGGGGCTGATCAGGCTGTTGGAGACGCCGACACCCGATGGTCTGACACTGCGTGTCGACATGCGCCTGCGTCCTTTTGGCGACAGCGGACCGCTGGTGGCGAGCTTCGCCGCGCTCGAGGACTACCTGCCGTTGCACGGCCGCGACTGGGAACGCTATGCCTATGTGAAAGCACGCGCCGTCACCGCCCTGGACCGCTATGCGGAGCTGCACTCCGCGGTGCTGCGACCGTTCGTCTACCGGCGCTACCTCGACTACGGCGTGTTCGAGAGCCTGCGC
>JAKAFQ010000649.1 GCA_021817875.1 Pseudomonadota bacterium | reverse complement strand
CGGACGGATCATTCTGCCGCCTTCGATCTTCGCGCAGGAGCGTCAGAAAATCGCGGAGCGATATCCTGCCGCGGTGCATTTCGTCGCCGAACACCGCATGAATGAGCTCATCGAGACCGAGGCGGCGGACGTCGGCATCGTGCTGCAGGGCGGACTGTACAACCATGCGTTGCGCGCCCTCGAGCTACTCGGCTGCGCCGACGTGTTCGGGGCCAGCCGGATCCCTCTGTACGTGCTCAACGTCACCTATCCTCTGATCCCCGAGGAATGGCTGAGATTCTGCAGCGGCAAGCGTGCGGTTCTCGTCGTTGAGGAAGGTCAGCCGGAGTTCATCGAGCAGGCGGCAAGCCAGATCCTGGGCAAACATGAGGTGCAGGCCCGTCTGCTCGGCAAGGGCATTCTGCCGATGCACGGCGAGTACACGGTGGATGTGCTTCGCAAAGGCTTCGCCGAGTTCATCGCGCGCTTCTCGCCGGGCCTGCGCCCCGGGCATGCGGCTCCTGACGGCGTGAGCGAGGCGCCGCTCGTGCCGGCCGGGCGTCTCGCCGGGCTCATTCCACCGCGGCCGTCCGGGCTGTGCACGGGATGTCCGGAGCGGCCGTTCTTCGCGGCCATGAAGCTGCTGCAGCGCGAGATGGGACCACTGCACATCAGCGCGGACATCGGCTGCCATTCGTTCGCGACGCTGCCCCCGTTCAACATGGGCAACAGCATCATGGGCTACGGCCTGGGGGCGGCCGGTGCATCGGCGTTTCACAGCCGTGCCGGCCGTCGCGCCGTCGCCGTCATGGGAGATGGCGGGTTCTGGCACAACGGGTTGACGAGCGGCGTGGGCAATGCCGTATTCAACCGGCACGACGATCTCACCGTCATCATCGACAACAATTACTCCGCGGCGACCGGCGGCCAGGACATCCCGTCGTCTCGTGCCGCCAATCCGCATCGGGCGGGCAACCACTCGATCGCCGCTGCGGTGCGGGGCGTGGGCGTGAAGTGGGTCCGGCAGACCCGTACCTACGACATGCGGCAGACGCTCAAAGTGCTGCGCGAGGCCCTGACGAGCGGCGTGCGGGGTCCGAAGGTGATCGTCGCCGAGGGCGAATGCCAGCTCAACCGGCAACGGCGGGTCAAGCCGCTGATGAGGCAGGCCATCCGCGAGGGCAGGCGCGTGGTGCGCGAACGCTTCGGCGTCGACCCGGATACCTGCACGGGCGATCACTCCTGCATCCGTCTGTCGGGATGTCCGTCGTTGACCATTCGGAAGAATTCCGATCCGCTGCGCACCGATCCGGTGGCGCATGTGGACAACAGCTGCGTCGGCTGCGGCGTCTGCGGTGAGGTTGCGCATGCGGCGGTGCTCTGTCCGTCGTTCTATCGCGCCGAGCTCATTTACAACCCCTCGCGCCGCGACCGGCTGCTCGCCCGGGTGCGCGCGGTCGTGATCGGCGCCCTGCAGCGGCGCAGCGAACGCCGCCGTCTGCGCTACGCATTATGAGTCCGCGGCCCATCCGGTTGTGCATCGCCGCGTTGGGCGGTCAGGGCGGGGGCGTGCTCGCGGACTGGCTGATCGAAATCGCCGAGGCAGAGGGGTATCTCGCGCAATCGACATCCGTTCCGGGCGTGGCACAGCGCACCGGCGCGACGATTTATTACCTCGAGTTCTTCCTGCGCGCGGATGCGCAACGGGCGGGAAGCGAACCGATCATGGCGCTCATGCCCGTCCCGGGCGACGTGGACTGCGTAGTGGCGTCCGAGCTGGTCGAGGCGGGCAGGGCCGTGCAGCGCGGGCTCGTGGTCCCCGGCAAAACCACGCTCATTGCTTCGTCCCACCGCTCCTATGCCATTTCGGAAAAGAGCGCGATGGGGCAGGGGATGGCCGATGAAGCCGGGATCACCAGCCTGTTGCGATCCCAGGCGAAAAGGCTCGTGCTGTTTGACATGGACGCGGTGGCGGAGCGGCATCACACTGTCATCAGCTCCGTTCTTCTCGGGGCGGTCTGCGGCAGCGGCGTACTGCCTTTCTCGCGGGAATCGTTCGAGACGGCGATACGCAGGAGCGGAATCGCGGTAGACACCAATATTGCCGCGTTTGCCGACGCCTGCCGGCGAGCAGAATGCGGCGAAGACGCCACGGCAGCGGCCGCGACCTCAGCCAACGCTGCGGCGCAAGAGGCAATCCCGTTACACGCGCGCTCGCGCGAGCTGCAGCCACTGCTCGACCGGGTGCGCCGCCTGCCGGCGCCGGTACAGGCGCTGGCGCTCGCGGGGGTGCGCCGTGCCATCGATTACCAGGACCCCGCCTATGCGGCGCTCTATCTGACCCGCCTGGAGCGGGTATCGGCGCTCGATGAGCAGCGCGGCCGCAACGCGTCGGATGGCGCCGAGGAGTGGGCGTTGACGGCGGCGGTGGCGCGCGGTCTCGGGCTCTGGATGACTTTCGAAGACACGATCCGTGTGGCAGACCTCAAAACGCGCTCGACACGCTTTGTGCGGGTCCGGGAGGAGATCCGCGCCGAAACCGGTCAGCTCTTCGGCGTCACAGAGTTCATGAAGCCCCGGGTGGCGGAAATCGCCGGCACTCTTCCGGTGGGTATCGGGCGTTGGGTGCTGCGCTCACCGCGACTGTGCCGATGGCTCGGCCGGTGGACGGGGGGAAAGCGGATACGCAGCAGCACGGTGAGTGGCTTTCTGCTGCTCCATGCGCTGGGCGGCATGAAGCGCTGGCGACGCGGTACCCTGCGCTACCACGAGGAAAACGGCCGGATCGAGCACTGGCTGGCGCGCATCGAGCAGCTCGCGGTGGCCCAGTATGACCTCGCCGTGGAGCTTGCCCGGGCGCAAAGACTCGTGAAAGGCTATGGAGAGACCCATGAGCGCGGCTGGCGGAGCTTCTCGGCGCTGATGTCCCGGCTCGATGCCCTGGCCGCCCGTCCAGACGGCGCCGCGGTTCTGGCGCGGCTGCAGGAGGCTGCGCTCGCCGACGAGGAAGGCGAGGCGCTCGCGAAAGAGCTCGCCGCCTTGCAGCAGACACCGGAGCGGGGACCAACGACCGCAACGGCCGG
>JAKAFQ010000648.1 GCA_021817875.1 Pseudomonadota bacterium | reverse complement strand
TGTCGCTGTACACGATCATGCTGGGACAGGGCACCGGCCTCATGTGCATCACGATCACCGAGGTCGCCGCGCGCCTTAGGCGAATGGGCAAGAGCACCGAAGAGGCGGCGAGAACACTCGGTGCAAGCGAGTGGGAGGTGCTGACCAAGGTCACGCTGCCCGCGTTGAAGCCGGCGGTATTCGGGGCGATGTTGATCTCCTTCTCGATCAGCTTCGATGAGATCGCCGTGACCTATCTGCTGACGGGCCGGCAAAACACACTTCCGATGACGTTGTGGTCGATACTGCGTCGGGCCGCGACGCCCGAAGTCAACGCAGTGTCGACGCTCGTGATCGGGATCTCGATCATTCTGATCGTGGTGGGCACGTGGCTCTCGCGACGAGGAAGCGGCGAACCGGTGGGCGCGCCGCTTTAAGCGGAGGCGGCAGGAAAGGCGTCCCGGCCGATGAATGAGTTCGATAGCCGATAGAGGTTATCGGGGCGGAGTTGAATGCGGGCATATGGCGGTAACCAGGGGGAAGTTATGAAAGTTTCGAGAGAGATGCGTCTTAGGGCGCAGGTTCGGCAGCCGAAGGTGGCGTTATCGCGGGTTGCCTTGGTGATTGCGGTGGCCGGCGCCGCGGAATTGATCGCGGCGAGTGCCTGTGCCGACTCGTCCGCGACGGCTCTGCAGGAAATCATCGTTACCGCGCAGCGGCGGCGCCAGAGCGCGCAAGACGTGCCGCTCGCCATCAGCGCGTTCGGCGCGGCGCAACTCGCGCGCGCGGGCGTCCGTCAAGCCGGGGATGTCGCGCAATTGGTGCCGAATTTGATGCTCGGCACACCGTACGGCACCGAGGCGCAACCGGTGTTCTCGCTGCGCGGCGTGACCACCAACGACTTCAGCCAAAACCAAAGTGCGCCGATCGCGATGTACGTCGACGAAGCCTACATGCCGGTGGGAGCGCTTCAAGCGCTGCAGACCTTCGACCTGGCGCGTGTGGAAGTGCTGCGTGGGCCTCAAGGGACGCTCTACGGAATGAACGCAACCGGAGGCGCGATCAGCTTTTTTACGCGTGATCCGAGCCTGTCCTCTTACGATGGCTATGCGACGGTGGGAGTGGGCAATTACAACCAACGGACCGTGCAAGCCGCGTTTGGCGGCCCGATCATGCAGGATAAACTCGGCTGGCGGGCGGCGGTTTACTACGACAAGCGTGACGGCTGGCTCGATAGCATCAATCCCGGGGTTCCGGCAGAAAACGGTGTGGATGCGTTGGCGGGCCGGTTGACATTGCTGGCCAAGCCGATCAAGACGCTCACCATCAACCTGAAATTGTCCGCGAGCAAGTCCGGGGGCACGCCTTACGGGGTGAAGCCGGCCAATATCATCCCGAGCATCACCGGCAACAATCCTACGCTCGGCGCCTTCCAAAATGCGGCCTTGTATGCCTACGGCAAGAGCATCAAGACGGTCGGTGGAGTCCTCAAGATCGACTGGGCCTTCGTCCCTCACGCCAAGCTGACCTCGGTAACGGCATCCGATTACGGACGCTGGTTCAATGTCGGAGACGACGGCGCCGTCGGCACGGTGCTCTGGGGTCCTGATACCTACGCGTCCAGCGTGCACTCGGACTCACAGGAGTTTCGGGTCGAGTCGGTGGACACCGGGGCGCTTCATTGGCTCGGGGGCGTGTATTTCGGGCACTACGTCGTTCACGGGTGGACCCAGTACAATTATTTCGACGCGTTTCCAGGCACCATCGTGATCCCGGGACAAAGCCAGCCGTTGTACGGATTCAACCAGTGGAATTCGTATGATCAGACGCGGGAGTCGAAAGCCGTATACGCGAACCTCAGCTACGATCTCACTCATCGCGTCACGGTCCGCGGCGGGCTCCGCTATACCGTCGATGACATCAGTGTCAAGAATTTCGCAGCGCTCGAGGGAGGATTGGCCGGTCCGCCGACGTGTTACTGCATCAACATGCCGACGCTGTGGACGCAGACGATCCCGGTGATTCCCGGCACTTACGTCGACTTCAGCCCGGGAATCTTCCCGCGGAGCGCACCGCTCCCGGAGCAATCCCGACGGAACAACAACATCAGCTATACGGTCGGGACGGATTGGAAGATCGCGCCCGGATTCATGTCTTACGTCAACGTCAGCACCGGTTATCGAGGGGCCGCGTTCAACAGCCAGGCATTCAACTCGCCGATCGAAGTCAATTTCGCCAAGCCGGAGACACTGACTGCATACGAGATCGGCATCAAGTCGGAATTCGCGCACCATCGCGTGCAGCTCAACGCGTCGCTCTTCTATTACAACTATAAGAATCAGCAGTTCCTCGGCACCTCCACCGTCAATGGCGCGCTCTTCTACAACGAGATCAACGCCCCGAAGTCGGCGCTGAAAGGCGGGGAACTCGAGCTGAGAGCGCAGGCGACGCACGCACTCGAGGTTCACGCGACCTTGGGGCTCCAGAGCGACAAGTACACGCAGACATTCGTCTTTGACGGCGTGAATGTCGATGGCAACCAACTGCCGCTCGCACCGAAGGTGACGTCGACCGTCGGCCTCAACTACACCATTCACGGCCTGGGCACCGGAGTGCTGGCCTTGGAGGCGGACGGGCGTTACTCGAGCAAGGTCTACTGGGATCCGGCGAACACCGAGCGAGTCGCGCAGGGCGGCTACTTCGTCACGAATGCCAACGCAACCTACACGTTCGGGTCCGAAGGGCAGTACGCGATTAGTGTCTGGGGCAAGAACCTCGCGAACCGGTTCTACCTCGCGTATGCATTGGCGACTCAACAACCGAATCAGGGTGGTTTGGGTCTCGATTACACCAATCCGGCCGAACCCCGGACATACGGAGTCACGGCGACGTTGAAATTCTGAGGAACCGGATGATGGCGAGGCGCGATTCGGGCTCGACAGGGCCCGTATCGCGCTGCCATCCAGGTGATCCCGGGAATCGCCCCGCGGCAGGCACTTCGCTGGATCAGTGCAGTCGAGACGTGACCGCCAACCGTGCTCTCGGCCAGTTCTGGGTGCGCATCGAACGCTTGCGGAAAGTATCCGACG
>JAKAFQ010000647.1 GCA_021817875.1 Pseudomonadota bacterium | reverse complement strand
GGTAGTAGTAGCCGGGCGGACGCCGGTACGCCCCGTCGTCGAAGTCGCGCCCGCGACGATCCCGCCAATCCCCGCGGTCATCACCGTGCCAGTCGCGACGATCACGCCAGTCGCCGCGGTGATCCTCCCCGCGCCAGTCGCGACGATCGCGTCCATCTCCCCGGCGATCCTCGCCGCCGCGCCAGTCTCGATGGTCGCCTCGATCACCGTGGTCCTCGTGGCGCCACCCGTGATGGTCGCCTTCGTGCGGCGGGTCTGCAAAGACCAGGGGACTGACCAGCCAGGACAGCAGCATCACCGCAATGATCGAGCGCTTCATCGAAATCTCCCATCGCGCGGCCCCGAGCCGCATGCTCAGGATCGCGCGCCCTGCCTGAGCGCAAGCTGAACGAAGTCGAGTCCGCCCGGAACCGATCTCGGGCGGATCGAATCTCAGGGTGAGGCCTTCTGCAGCTGCGCTGCGCGCGCCTTGATCATTTGACGTAATTCGGGAATGTGCGCCCGGGCGATCTGCTGCCCGAGCAGGGCGCCCTGGGTCGCCAGCATGGGCAACTCCCGGATGGCCTTTTTCCCGGTCGGCGTCTGGTAGAACCGGATCAGATCCTCAAGCTCCGAACGGGTGAACGCCACGGCATACAGCCGCGCGAACTTCGGCCCCACCTGCTGCCACGCGAGGGTCTTCTCGGCCCACTGCATCATGACATCGCGGTACGGGCCCATCATCGGATTGGACTGGATCATGGCATTGACCATGGCGCCCGCCGAAGCCACGGCGACCTTCTGCGCATTCAGTACCTGCAGCAGTTGCGTGGCGGCCTGCAGTCGGGCCGGGGAAGGGCTGGAGTCCTTGACGGGGCTATCGGCCGCGAACGCCTGTCCCACGCACAGGCAGGCCACCATGAGTGTCACGAGCGACTTCATTATCCTTCTCCCGCGACCGCGGTCGCGAAGTTCTTGGGGCTGCAATCGCCACCGGGAACATAGCACGGCCGCCCAGACCGGCGCACCCTGCCGGCCGTCGGATTCGAATGCCGCTGGCGGTGGCTCCCGCGGATCACCGGGAACGCGGCTGTGCAGCGCCGTGTCGCGCACGTCCCGGCAGGTCGTGCGCGGTGCGCCGGTCTCTACCCGACAGCGGCGCCAGCGCTGCGGCAGCGAATCAGCCGATCCACGCTCAGAGGACTCTCACCGCCTCGCGAACGCGTCATTGAACGGGCGCGCATAGGCGTCGTTACTCGTCAGACTGGGTAACCCGAGCGCCGCCTCAATGACGCGCGCCGTGCTGTAGTGATCGTATCGACGGGGACTGACATAGCCGGCTCTGACGGTGTGCCGGGAGCCGACCACGAGAGTCGCGACGTGATCGTTCCTGAGCGTGTTGGACTCATCCCAGGTGATGATGAGCAGGCTCTTCTGATCGCGCCACGCCGCCGAGCGGAACAGCGGCGCGAGCGTGTTGCGTAGCCACGCGTCCTGGACTCGCAGGCTCTGCGGAGAGCCGTTGCCCGAGGCTTCGCCGTCCTCGTAGTCATCGGCCGCGAGCCAGGCAAACGCGGGCGTGGTGGCAGCGCGGCGCAGATCGGCGAACCAGTCGCGCAACGGCAACAGATGAGCCCGACAGCGGACCGCGTTGGCGCGGATGTCAGTGAAATTGAAGAACGGCGCATCGTCCGGCTCGTAATACTTGTCGTAGTGCGTGGTGGTGTTGCACGGCACGCCCATGCCCTGCTCGTAGACTTTCCAGGATTTGCCGGCCGACTCGAGCAGATCACCCAGATTGCGCGCGGCGATGTGGATGTTCGGGAAGTACTGCCCGCCCGTGACGAAGGTGTCCCCGCCGGCGATGGCGAGGTAGTTCTCGTCGCTCGGGTGATAGACCGCCTGGTAGTTCGCCAGCAGAGTTCCGCGCGCGGCGAGCGCATTGAGGTACGGCGCGTCCTTCTGGTCGCCGATGATCTGCCGGAAGTCGGTGTTCTCCATCATGATCAGAAACACGTGATCGAAGCGTGGCACGCGCGCGCGCGGTGGCTCGGGCGGCGGGATGTTCATGCGCGGCCGTACCGCGAGGCGCATCGCCCCGACATAGCTGGCCGCGCCGCCCGTGCGGCCGCTGAGCCTCAGCGTCAGCCGCAGCGCGACGGCACCACGGGGGACGGCGCCACGCCGGCTGCGTTGCACGAAGCGGACGGGAGTCGCCTGTGTCGACCCACTGTGGGGTCCTTGCAGGGTGAACGGCGATCCCATTGGGGCGCCCGATGGGCCGAGAAAGACCCCGGTGAGGCGCGGCGCCGCCGTGCTTCCGCCGGAGATCCCGAACCAGGCCGATGCCGCAAAGTGCATCGAGGCCGGCGCCGCGCGCGGGAACCGAAGGGTCCGTTCGAGTGTGCTCGCTCCCCACGGTCCGCTTGCCACGATGACCCGCGGGGAGCGCTGCGCGGGCCACGAGGAGCGCAGCGCGTTGGCGCAGAGCAGCGTGGGACTGCCCGCACGGATCAGCCAGCCGGGCACCGTGCTCGCGGCCTGCCGATCCGTAGTGCAGCGAAAGTCCGGCGCGAAAGCGAGGGGATTCGGGATGGCCGCCTGCGCCGTGCCGCCGGCGATCGCCATCACCGCGAGCATCGCTGGCAGCATCCGGCACCGGGCTTGACCGTGCGCTGCAGTGGGCGCGTTCGAGCGAACGGCGCAGGCCGAATCGGTTGCGGGGACCAAACGCATGAATTCGCGACTCCTCTGGCAGTTCACCGACGCTCGCTCGCAGCGACCCGGGCCGATCGCAGTGCGACTCGCGCCGCATGGATCACTCGGGTACGCGCCTCAAGGGTAACGCGAAACGGCTGCAGGCACAGACTGTCACGGTGCGTCGGTCACTCCTCCGGTGGCGCGCAGCGGATCACGGATACCCCGGCACCGGCTCATCGATGAGCGTCTGCACGCCCCATGCGCCTTCGCCATAACGGATCAGTCTCGAGCCGGCGGAAATTGCGACGTCCGCATGGGTGCAGTATTTTGGTTCGGGTCGCACGGCCTGCATGCGACTCAACAGAACGCGCATCGGTCGCGCGATGAGCC
>JAKAFQ010000646.1 GCA_021817875.1 Pseudomonadota bacterium | reverse complement strand
GGTGCCGGGCGCGGCGTCGGGCACGATGATCTCGGTGCGCGCGAGGTCGCCGCGCGAGCGGTGGTAGGCGCGCATCATCGCCACCCCGGCATACTCGCCCTGCGCGCCGGCCATCGGACTGAGGGCTACCGCCTGCATGCCGGTGACCTCGCAGAGCATCTGCTGCAGCTCGAACAGACACTCGAGCACGCCCTGACCGAGTGACTCGGGCGCGAGCGGATGGCGCGCCAGGAACTCCGGCAGCATCGCGTACTGATTGCACGCCTTGGGGTTGTATTTCATCGTGCACGAACCGAGCGGGTAGAAATGCGTGTCGATGGAGAAGTTCAACTGCGACAGCCGTGTGAAGTGCCGCACCGCCTCGAGCTCGCTCACCTCGGGCAGCAGCGGCGGCGCAGCGCGCCGCAGCGCCGCCGGCAGATCGGCGCTCGCCTCGGCGCCGGGCAGCGCCGGCCACTGATCGTTGGCCCCGCGGCCGCTCACCGAGTACTCGAAAATCAGCTTTTCCAGGCGTGTGTCTCGTGCAGCGCTCATCGGTTCAACTCTCCTCACGCGGCGCGCGCATCGCGCAGGCACTCATCGAGGGCGCCGCGGTAGCGCTCGATGTCCTCAGCCGTCTTGGTCTCGGTGGCGCACACCAGCAGCGCCGGGCCGAGCTCGGGATAGTCCGCACCGAGGTCCCAGCCCCCGAGGATGCCGCGCGCCGCCAGACGCTCGAGCAGCGGCGCGACCGGCCGCTCCAGGCCGAGGGCGGCCTCGTGGAACACCGGCTCAGGAAACAGCGGCCGAACGCCAGGCACAGCGCCGAGCGCCGCGATCAGCTCCCGGGTGCGCGCGTGCGAGGCGAGCGCGGTGCGCCTGAGCCCCTCGGCGCCCATCAACGACAGGTGGATCGCGGCGGCCGTGACCATCAGGCCCTGGTTGGTGCAGATGTTCGACGTGGCCTTGGCCCGCCGGATGTGCTGCTCGCGCGCCTGCAGCGTCAGGGTATAGCCCGGCCGGCCGTCGGCATCGACGGTGCGCCCGACGATGCGCCCGGGCATCTGGCGCACGTGCGCCATCCGCGTGGTCATGAAGCCGAAATACGGCCCGCCGGAGGACAGCGGGATGCCGAGCGGCTGGCCCTCGCCGACCACGATGTCCGCGCCCTGCGCGCCCCACTCGCCCGGCGGCTTCAGCAGCGCGAGCGAGATCGGATTGACCACCGCGATCACCAGGATGTTGTGCGCATGGGCCCAGTCGGTCAGCGCATCGATCGCCTCGAGGCGACCGAAGACGTTGGGCTGCTGGATGACGAGCGCGGTGCAGTCCTCGGTCGCGTAGGGCTCGAGCGACTCGAGCGCCGTGCAGCCGCTTGCCAGCGACAGCGGCAGCTCCTCGAAGGTGATGCCCTGGTTCCCGGCGATGGTGCGTGCGACCCGACGGTAGTGCGGATGCACCGTGCGCGGCACCAGAATGCGCTGGGCATGCGAACGCCGATTGGCGCGCACGGCCATCAGGCTCGCCTCGGCGAGCGCGCTGGCGCCGTCATAGAGCGAAGCGTTCGAGACGTCCATGCCCGTCAGGCTGGCCATCATCGTCTGGTACTCGTACAGCAGCTGCAGCGTGCCCTGGCTGGCCTCGGCCTGGTAGGGCGTGTAGGCGCTGTAGAACTCCCCGCGTGTCGCGACCGCCCAGACGGCCGCCGGGATGTGATGCTCGTAGGCGCCGGCGCCGATGAAGCATAGCGGCCGCCCGTCACGGCGTGCGCGCTCGCTCATCAGCCGTGCCAGCTGCATCTCGTTGAGCGCCTCGGGCACCCCGGCGAGCGAGCCGACACGCAGCGCCGCCGGGATCTCCTCGAACAGCCGCTCGATGTCCTCGACGCCGATGGCCGCGAGCATGGCCGCGACGTCCTCGGGCGTGTGCGGAACGAAGGCCATCAGTCACTCTCCTCCGCGGTCAGCTTCTCGTACTCCGCCGCACTCAGCAGCGCCCCGGGCGCGCCCGTGGGACGGATCCGCGCAAGCCAGCCCTCGCCGTAGGGATCGGTGTTGAGGGTCTCCGGCGCATGCTCGAGCGCCGGATTGCCCTCAATAACCTCTGCGGCAAGCGGCGCGTACACGTCGGAGGCCGCCTTCACCGATTCGATGACGGCGAACGGTTCGCCCGCGGCGACCGTGCGGCCGGCCTGCGGGACCTCGACGAACACCAGGTCGCCGAGGGCATGCTGGGCGTGATCGGTGATGCCCACTTCCACCGTGCCATCGGGCCGCGTCCGCAGCCACTCGTGGGTTCGGGTGTATTTGAGATCGGGAGGAACCTTGCTCATGCGACGCTCCGTTGGGTCGGACCGATGGGACTGGAGGAATGAGGGATCGGAACTCGGCTTGCGGTAGCCGGCCGCTCAGCCGATCAGGGATTTGCCGGCCCGGACGAACGGCGGCCGCACGAGGCGCGCGGCGAGCCGCTTGCCGCGCACCTCGACCTGCACCGTGCCGTGGGCGGCGGCGCGGATGCGGGCCAGCGCAATGGAACGCTCGAGCGTCGGGGAGAAGGTGCCGCTGGTGATCTCCCCTGTGCCCCCGTCCGCGTCGATCACCCGCTGATGCGCGCGCAGCACACCGCGCTCCTCGAGCACCAGACCGACGAGCTTGCGCTCAATGCCGCGGGCACGCTGCGCCTCGAGCGCCTCGCGACCGATGAACGCGCGGCCCGGCCGCAGCGCGACCGTCCACTCGAGTCCGGACTCCAGAGGGGTGGTGTCCTCGTCCATGTCGCTGCCGTAGAGGTTCATCCCGGCCTCCAGGCGCAGCGTGTCGCGTGCACCGAGCCCGCACGCCACGACGCCGGCGGCGGTCAGCGCACGCCACAGCGGCCCGGCCTCGGCCGCCGGCAACATGATCTCCAAGCCGTCCTCGCCGGTATATCCGGTGCGCGCGATGAACCAGCCGTCGATCTCAGCCCCGAGGAACGCGCCGAGCGAGAGCGCGCGGGCGGCCGCCTGCGGTGCGAGCTGCGCAGCGACGCTCGAGCGCGCCTGCGGTCCCTGCACCGCGAGCATGGCCAGATCGGTCCGCTCGCGCACCCTGA
>JAKAFQ010000645.1 GCA_021817875.1 Pseudomonadota bacterium | reverse complement strand
ATCTCCGCGCCGGTGGGGTTGTTGGGATTGATCACCACGAGCGCGCGCGTGCGCGGCGTGACGAGCGCGGCGAGCTCCTGCGGATCGGGCACGAAGCCGTTCTCCGGGCGGCACGGGTAGTGCACGGCGCGCCCGCCGTTCAGCGTCACCGCGGCGGTCCACAACGGGTAGTCGGGACTGGGCACCAGAACCTCATCGCCGTCGTTGAGCAGCGCGCGCAGCACCAGGTTGATCAGCTCGCTCACGCCGTTGCCGATGAACACCTCCTCGGCCGTCACGCCGCTCACCCCGCGCGCCTGCTGCTGCATCACCACCGCTTCGCGCGCCGGGAAGATCCCCTTCTGGTGACAGTAGCCCTCCGCCTCGGCGAGGTTCTCGATCATGGCGAGTCGCATCGTCTCGGGCGTGCGCAGGCCGAAGGCGCCGGGATTGCCGATGTTGAGCGAGAGAATCTCGTAGCCCTGCCGCTCGAGCTCGTGGGCACGGCGCGCCAGGCGCCCGCGGATCTCGTAGCGCACGTGACGCAGGCTTTCACTCGGACGGATGATCGGCTCACTCATCGTCAGAGCATACCATCGGCCCATTGGCCGAAGTGGTGACAGGCCACCCAACGCCCCGGCCCGGCGCTCACCCACGGCGGGCGCTGCTCGGCGCACACTGCCGTGGCGTGCGGACAGCGCGCGCGAAAGGCACAACCCCCGGGGCTTGCGAGCGGCGCGGGCGGCTCCCCGAGGGCGACCTTGGCCAGCCGGGCCGGCTGCAGCGCCGGGTCGGCGAGCGCGATCGCCTCGATCAGCTCGCGCGTGTAGGGATGCAGCGGCCGCTCGAACAGCGCCGCGCTCGGCCCGAGCTCGACCATCCGCCCCCGATACAGCACCAGGGCGCGCTCGCACAGGCGGCGCACCAGCGCAAGGTCATGGCTCACGAACAGCAGGCTGGTGCCCTGCTCGCCCCTGAGCTCCTCCAGGAGCAGGCGGATCTGCCGCTGCGCGCGCACGTCGAGGGCGCTCAGCGGCTCATCGCACACCAGCAGGCGCGGGGCGAGGATCATGGCGCGGGCGATGCCGACGCGCTGGCACTGCCCGCCGGACAGCTCGTGCGGTCGCCGCCCGTAGAGCGCCGGCTCGAGCCCGACGCGCTCGAGCATCGAGCGGGTGCGCGCCAGCCGCTCGGCGGGAGGCAGAGCGCTCAGGTGGATCTCGAGCGGCTCGCCGACCAGCCGCTCGACCGTCAGATGCGGATCGAGACTGGCCAGCGGATCCTGGAAGATGAGCTGCAGGTCGCGCCGCAGGTGGCGCAGGTAGCGCGGCGCGAGCGCGCTCACGTCCCGCCCCAGCCACACCACCCGTCCGCCGCGGGCGCGCACGAGGCGCAGCGCCGCCCGCGTCAGGGTGGATTTGCCGCAGCCGGACTCCCCGACGATACCGAGGGCCTGCCCGCCCGCGAGCTCGAGCGAGACCGACTCGAGCGCCGTGAACAGCCGCCGGCGCAGCAACCCGGTGCCGTGCGCGAAGCGCACCTCGAGATCGCTGACCTCGAGCACGGCTGCTCCTGCGGGCGCGCTCGGCGCGGCGGGCACGCCTGGCGGCTCACCCGCCGCGCGCAGCAGCTCGCGTGTGTAGGTCTCGCGCGGCGCGCCGAACACCTGCGCGGCCGTGCCCGACTCGATCACGCGCCCGGCGCGCATCACCGCGACCCGGTCGGCGAGCCCCGCTACCGCCCCGAAATCGTGCGTGATGAGCACCAGCGCCATGTGCTGCTCGCGCTTGATCTGGGCGAGCAGCGCCAGCAGTTGCGCCTGCAGCGTCACATCGAGCGCCGTGGTCGGCTCATCGGCGATCAGCAGCTGCGGCTCGCAGGCGAGCGCGATGGCGATCATGACGCGCTGGCGCATGCCACCGGACAGCTCGTGCGGATACTGACGCATGCGCCGCCCGGCATCGCCGAGTCGGACCCGCTCGAGCAACTCCCCGGCGCGCGTGCGCGCGGCGCGCGCACCGAGACCCAGGTGGCGGCGCAGCACCTCGGCCACCTGTGCCCCGACGGTCAGGTGCGGCGTGAGCGAGCTCATCGGATCCTGAAACACCAGACCCACCCGCCGTCCACGGATCCGATCGAGCGCGCGCTCGGTGAGTCCGAGCAGCTCGGTCGTGCCGAGCCGCGCCCGTCCGCTCACCTCGGCGCCCGCGGGCAGCAGGCCGAGCGCGGCGAGAAAGGTCAGACTCTTGCCGGCGCCGGACTCCCCCACCACGCCCAGGCACTCCCCGCGACCCACCGCGAGCGACACGTCCTCGAGCGCCGGGGCGTTCGTGCCGGGAAAGCGCACGCGCAGCGCCTCGATGCTGAGCAGCCCCTCAGGTGCGCTCAGGAGCTCACCGGCCGGTGGGGTCGAGGACATCGCGCAATCCGTCACCGAGCAGGTTGAAGGCGAGCAGCAGCAGGATCAGCACCGTCGCCGGCACCAGCAGCAGCCACGGGGCCGAGAGCATCTGGCGTGCCCCGGCGTTGATCAGGCTGCCGAGGCTCGCGCGCGGTGGCTCGACGCCGAGCCCAAGAAAGCTGAGGAAGCTCTCGTAGACGATCATCTGCGGCACCAGCAGCGTCGCGTACACGACCACGGTGCCGGCGAGGTTCGGCAGCACGTGACGCCAGAGCATCTGCGCGCCGCTCAACCCCGTAGCGCGCGCCGCCTCGATGAACTCGCGTCGCTTCAGCGACAGCGTCTGTGCGCGCACCACACGCGCCAGCGTCAGCCAGCCGACCGCCCCGATGCCGAGCAGCAGCACCGCAAGGTTGCCGCGCCCGAACAGCGCCGCGAGGATCAGCACGATGAACAGATACGGCAGCGCATAGAGCACGTCGACCACCCGCATCATCCAGGCATCGAGCCGCCCGCCGACCCAACCGGCCGCGGCGCCCCAGGCGACCCCGATGAGCACGCTCACGGCGCTCGCGAGCACGCCGATCACGAGCGAGAGGCGCAGCCCGTAGAGGGTGCGCACGTACAGGTCGCGCCCGAGCGAATCGGTACCGAGCCAGTGCTGCCCGGCGAGCCCCGGCGGCACCGCGAGGTG
>JAKAFQ010000644.1 GCA_021817875.1 Pseudomonadota bacterium | reverse complement strand
TCCGTCAATCCCGCTCGCAGCACCGGCCCGGCGATTTTTCAAGGCGGCTGGGCGCTCCATCAGCTGTGGGTGTTCTGGTTGGTGCCGCTGGCGGGTGGCCTCGCAGGCGGCGCGATATACCGGGGTCTGTTCGGCGCCGATTGAAGCGGTGCCGATACGGACGGCGCGTCGATACGGTCTGCCGCGTCGATACCGGTTGCTGCGGGCCGGTCGAAACGCGCAAACGCTTGAACTCCACGTTCACGCTCTACGCCCGTTTCGTTCCTTCGCTGCTCGCCAATGGCCCGTCCAGCGACCTTGCGCGGACGCCTCTCGACGCGCAGGCCCGCGGCAGCGGCCATGTTTACCAAGGTATCCGGAGCGAAGCGGAATACTGTCGAGCGCCGTTCCGCGAAGCGCGATCCGCTTGCGATCCATGGATTTATCGCGACCACCGGCGGCCGCACGCCGACGGGTGGGGCCGGTGGCATCCTTCATCTGCTGCCCAAGACCCGCGCCGGCAGCATGATCACCGCCCGCAGCAGCGCGAAGGCCCCGTCGACTACAATTCCCACGGCGCGGAACGGTAATGACAGCAGCCATACGAATGGCCATAACACCAGTGCGAGTACGGCGACCGGCCAGCAGAGTACGAAGAGCAAAAACCACAGTATGAGCTTCAGCATGGATCACTCTCCTCGAATTCGACCCGCCGGTCCTGATTGGCAAGCACGCGCACCCCGGGGATTGGCCTGATCGCAGCGGTCAGGTGCCACGCACCGTTGAACTCCCCGGCATCCGTGAGCAGGGTAGATCGCCCGGCCATCTTGCGTCCACCGGGCGATGGTGGTGCATCGGCGGACTGCACAGCAGACGTTCCAGACGCGTGTGAATCGCATCTTGGGAAGTGTAATTAACCATGCCCAATTGCTCGCCAGAGAAAGAGTACGCCGAGACCCAGGAATAGGATGCTGGCCGCCACATGAATCGCCTTCAGTGGTAGACGACTAGAGAACGCATTGCCAAGGAAGATGACCGGAGCATTGGCGATCGCCATGCCGAGCGTCGTACCGGCGACGACGAAAGTGAGGGGGGCATAGGCGGCGGCGAGCGCCATGGTGGCAATCTGCGTCTTATCACCGATCTCAGCGATGAAAAAGGCGATACAGGTGGCGATGAACGCGCTGCTCCGATGCGGTGCGACGGATTGGGCGTCAAGCGTATCGGGTTTCAGCGTCCACAGTCCCATGCCGATCATGCTGGTTCCAACGACGACATCCAGGAGCCGAGGGGTGAGATAGATTGCGAGGTGCGCACCGATGAGTCCGGCGAGGATGTGATTGGCGAGGGTTGCGCACAGAACCCCGGCGAGGATTGGCCAGGGTTTGCGGTAGTGGGCGGCGAGCACCAGGGCCAGCAACTGGGTGCGATCGCCCATCTCGGCGATGGCGACCGTGGACAGGGAGATCAGAAACGCTTCCATCGAGGACTCCAAGCCGAGCGGATAGCGAGCACGGCAGCATCTCCGCCGCTGGCGCCGGAGGTGCTACCGTTGGTCTCGCCATGCCTCGAAGGCCCCGCACGCCATGGCCTGTGCCAAGTATGTTGACGTGCGGCCCGGTTACCCGGGCGGCTACTCCCCAATGGGAATCGGGATTTCTACCGGACGAGGGGTCCTTTTGCAACCGTCGTTTGCCGATCTCGCAGGCGGTACGACCAGCCGACCCCGTCTAGCCGCTCGAGCCGTAGACGCCCGCCATATGGCGGGTGCGGGGCGTAGCGGAAGACCGGCGCGAGCGCTCCGCCTGCGTACGTGGACGCGCGGCCCGCTGGCGCATGATCATCAGGACGGGTCTGCCATGGAGCGCTTCTATCGCCAAGTAGACGAGTCCGGTCGCCGGATCGACCGCGACCGAGTGGGCGTCGTCACCGACGTATCCCTGGCCGAGCTTGATCAATCCATTCTGCACAATGTGGAACGCGGCCACGACACCGCTCTCGCTCGCGACGTACAAGCGATGTCGTATTGAGTCGATGGCGAGGACATCGGGATCGCGCCCCACGCGATGGACTTCGCTGACCTGCATGGTCCGAAGGTCCATGACGAGGAGGCGCGCATTGCCATCGCATGCGATGAACGCCAGCCGCTTGGGAACATCGATCAGCAGTCCGTGGTTGTGCTCGCACGTGGCAGGCAAGGAATAGCGGGCGACGATGCGCTCCGTCACCGGGTCTATGGCCGCGAGGATATCGAGGCTTTGCAGGTTGACCAGTACACGCCCCGAGACCGGATCAAAGACCGTCATGCCCGCTTCACTGTGCAGCGGGATCGACGCGATGCGCCGATCGGTGGCGGTATCGATGACCGCTTCGGTTCGGCCAGCCTCGTCCGATACGAACAACCGTGCCACGGACGGCACGAAGGCGCTGCCATCCGGGAACCGCCCTGCAGGAATTCGGGCCAGGACCTTCAGGGTGCGGCTGTCCAAGACCGCGATCGAGCCGCCGAAGAACGGCTGACTCCACCAATGCCCGGTCACGCTCACAAACACCCGGTGCAACTCGGGGACCACCGTGATCCCAGTGTCTTCGGGAAAACCGGACAGATCTGCCACGACGGTCCGAGTGGCGGTGTCGAATACCACCACCCGCCCCGCGCCCATGTGGGAAATGAAGAGCCGATGCGCCGGTGCGTCCAGACTCTGATAGTCGAAGCGGCTCACCCCGCCGGGCAGCGGAACGTTCGCGACGGTGGCGAGCGGCATTCCTGCCGCCAGGCCCGCGGATGAGAGGGAGATGGAGAGTAGCGCCCCGACCACTCCGATCACTCGCATGGTGGCAGTCTCCTACCCGGAACTAGGCAGACCAGATCACTTGGAGCCCGCGGGCAGCACGACGAACTCGCCCGACATCCAGGGCGCGTGGTGGTCACAGTAGAAGGAAAAGACTCCAGCCCGATCCGCCTTGAACGTCACATTCACCGTCGCGAGCGGCGGCACCGCTCGATCGATGCGATAGGCCGGCAGCGTGAAGGAGTGCAGGTTATCGGGCCCGCCTTCGAGTTTTCGAATGCTTATCGTGACGACCTCTTCCTG
>JAKAFQ010000643.1 GCA_021817875.1 Pseudomonadota bacterium | reverse complement strand
CCGTGAGGGGCACGAGCAGCCAGCCAGTGGTCATGGCCCGTGCCGCGTTCGCCCCGAACTGCGTCACATTGGCGCCTTCCAGGCCATGCAGCCACAGCGGCATCCCGACAGCCGCGGCGAGCACCGCAAGGCCCAGGAGGAGCGCTGCGGAGGCGTAACCCGATCCGATACGCGCAGCTTGCGGCCTGTGCCCATCGCCGAGCAGTCCGATACCGAATGCCTTAATAAAGGTCGCGAAGGCGATCGCCGCTGTGAGCGCGAGGCCCGCGCCGGCGAGCGCCAGCGTCAACCGCCCGCCGAGCGTGGCCAGATGGAAGCCCTGGAAGAGCGTCTGAAACGTGAACCACTCGGTCACGAAGCCGATCTGGGGCGGCATGGCCGAGAGACTCATCGCCGCGAACAGTGTTCCGAGGCCGAAAACCCAGTTCGCTCTGCGCAGCCATCCGCGCTGGGCGAGCCGGTACGTGCCGCCCGCCGAATACACGCCGTCGGCACCGACGAACATTCCACCTTTGGCGAGCGCATGTCCCGACAAATGGAGGACGGCCACCGTCCACGCGAGGCCCGCCAGGGCATTTTCCCCGCCGGCCCGGAACAGGATGCTGGCTCCGATGGCGGTGACCGCGATCGCGGCATTCTCGGCCGAAGAGAACGCAAGCAGGCGCCGCCAATCGTCCTGCTGGAAGGCATACAAGGCCGCGAGGATCGAGGTCAGCGTACCGATCGTCGTGACGATGATACCGAGGGTAGACAACCCGCTGCCGCTTCCGAGCCAATCCACGAGCGTGCGCGAAAGGGCGAAAAAGGCCGCGTTCAGCACCACACCGGAGAGGATCGCGCCCGTGGCGCCGCTGCCGTTGCCGTAGGCGCCGGGGAACCACTCGTAGAAGGGCAGCAGGCCGAGTTTGGCCCCGAAGCCGAAGAGCGCCAGCACCCCGATGACAATGCGTGCGCTTGTGGAGAGTGTGTGTGCGCCGAGCGCGAAGCCGTCAAACGCCACGGCGCCGCCGTCGTGTTGCGCCAGCAGCAGCAGCGCGAGCAGGATGGACACGGCGCCGACCTCGAGGAGCGCCAGCATGTAGAGCGTCCGCCGCCCTGCCTCGAGCGAGGTACTCTCGGAGAGGATCATGACCGCGCCGCCCAAGCTCATCAGTTCCCAGGCGATGAGAAAGGAGTAGGCGTCCTGCACGCCGTATATGCCGAGAGCGCCGAGGAGCGAAAGCGCTGCACCGACGAGCCATGCGGGCCGCGCACGCTGGATCGGAGTACAGAGCGCGGCGGCGAGCGCGGCGGGCACCAGGCCAAAGCCCATCAGCCACAGCGCCTCGGGCGAGTAGTGCAGCCGTACCACCTGATCCGCCAAGGCAACCGGCAAGTTCAGCCAGCCGCCGCCTGCTGGAAGCGCGCCAAAGGCGCTCCAGAGGCCCGAGGTCACCCCGAGCACGATCAGCCACCGAGCCACACCGGTCATACGCGCCAGCGCGAACAGCAGACCCGCCGCCCACAGCCAGAATGCCGCAATCAAGAGTTCAGGCATAATCGTCTTCCGGATGTTCGTCGGCCGGACCTATCTGGCCGCCTTGCACGCGCTGCGGCGAGCGCTGCAGCAGCATCAGTAGCGCATGGATGATGGCCGGTGGATTGGGCGGGCAGCCTGGCAGGAACACATCCACCGGCAGCAGCTCTTCCAGCCCATTGTCGCAGGCGTAGCCGCCTCCGTTGGTTCCGCCGGAGACCGCACAAGTGCCCGCGGCCATCACGAATCTCGGATCCGGCATCGCCTCATAGGCCTCGAGCAGGGGTCCGCGCATCGCATAGGTCACCGGTCCCGTGACGAGCAGCAGGTCGGCGAACCGTGGCGAGGGTGTGAAGAACACACCGAAGCGATGCAGGTTGTAGTACGGGTTGTTGAGCGCCTGTAGCTCCGATTCGCAACCGTTGCAGGAACCGGCATCGACATGCCGAATGTGCAGACTCCGTCCGAAAACGCGCCGGATCTCGCGCTTTAGCGTCATCCCATCCGTAGAAGCGGCGGCGCGCGTCCAGACCAGATCCTCGCGCCTGCGGCTACCGAATGCCCAGTCTGTAGACGAAGTGAGCGCGCCCGTCGGACACGCTTCGACACAGAGCTGACAGACGACGCAGCGCCCGTAGTCCACTGTCAGGCGTTGCTTGCTTGCGTCGGGGCAGAAAGTGATGGCGCCGGGCAGACAAGTGTCCACACATTCCCGGCAACCCTGCTGGCATTTCGCCTGATCAAAGCGCGGCATGCCGAGATATCCGGCTTGCCCTGGCTCGGCGTCTTCCCCGCACCAGCGTGTCGTCGCCTTGCCGCGCGCAAGACCGTAGAGTGTCCAGAGCGGGATCACCTTCATAGCCATGGACGCTCTCCGTCAGCGATCACAGCCCGCCACCGTCAGACCGAAGCTGGCCTCGTTGATCGCGTAGTCCATCATATTCGTGCCATGCACGGTGTAGGGGAAGACGCGCCAGTTCGAGAAGCTGGGTGATTTGATCTTGACCCGGGCGAGCCGGCCCGCGGTATCGAGATGCACCGCGTAGTACGCGGTGCCGCGCGGAGTTTCAGCCCAACCGAGCCCTTCGCCGCCCGGCGGAGGGCGGCAGTCTGCCCGCAGCGAGCCCTCGGGCAGCCCGTCGAGAACGGCGCGGATCAGGGCGATGCTGTGGGTGATCTCCTCGACGCGCACCTGTTGGCGCGCGTGAGCATCGCAGCCGTCCCGCACCGCGACGCTCAAGGGCAACTCGTCGTAGGCCCCGTAGGGCTGGTCTCGCCGCGAATCGCGATCGATTCCCGAAGCCCGCTCCACGGGGCCCGTGGCGCCTTGGTCGAAAGCGAGCTGCCGGTCGAGCACACCGGTGGTGATCAATCGGTCGAGATGGCTGCTGGTCGCAGCCAGCTGGTCCGCGTAGCGTCGCAATTCGTGTTCGATTCGCACCAGGTCCTCGGCGAGCGTCAACAGCGTAGGCTCGCGCCGCACACCGCCCGGGACAACGAGTCCCCGCAGCAGCCGGCTCCCGCTGATTTGGCAGTTCACCTGCTTGGCGAGCTCCTC
>JAKAFQ010000642.1 GCA_021817875.1 Pseudomonadota bacterium | reverse complement strand
CCGGCGCAGGCTGGACGAGCGACTCATAACCTACCTTCCATCGCGACACCGCCGGTGTCGCTGCTGTTGGGAGGCGAGGAATGAGTGGCGATGACGATCCGCTGCGACGGGATCGATGGGCGAGGCTGCGCTTTGCGATCATCGGAGGTTTGCTGGCCGCTCCCCCTGCGCCGGGGGATTTGCAGGCGGCCTTGAACGAGTTGGCCGCCAGAACCTGGCGCCATCCGTTGACCGGGCTCGATGTGTGCTTTGGCGCTTCCACGATCCAGCGCTGGTACTACGCCTGTCGCCAGGCGACCGATCCGGTCGCAGTGCTGCGTAACCAAGTCCGTCGCGACATCGGCTCCTTCCGCTCAATTTGCCCCGAGGCAGCCGAGGCGCTGCGCGCGCTGTATGGGCAGCACTCATCGTGGACCGCGAAGCTTTTGTGCGACAACCTGCAGGTCGTGTTGGCTGACGCTGATCCTCCCGTGCCGTGTCCCTCCTATCCCAGTGTCCGACGCTACCTGAAGGCCCATGGCTTGATCCGCAAGCGCCGCCCGCGTCACGGGATCGAGCAGATCCTCGGTGCCAGCACGCCACCGAGCGAGCGCGAGATCAGAAGCTACGAAGTCCCCTACG
This sequence comes from Pseudomonadota bacterium, assembly GCA_021817875.1. The sequence goes on along the minus strand of JAKAFQ010000642.1, from coordinate 2,457 downwards.
TGCTCCAGCTGCTGCATCTTGACTTCCACGACGGCTCACGCAAGGTCCTCACCCGCACCGCGCAGTGGATCACGCCACAGCTGGTGGCCTTCATCGACGATCACTCGCGCTTCATGGCCCACGCCCAGTGGTACGCGAACGAAGGTACCGAGCAGCTCGTGCACGGGTTCTGCCAGGCGCTCTCGAAGGTCGGGCTTCCCCGCTCGCTGATGAACGATCGCGGCTCGGCGATGATGTCCGGGGAGTTCACCGCGGGGCTCGCCGCATTAGGCATCGTGCACGTTCCAACACGTCCACGGTCGCCCCATGTGAACGGGAAGCAAGAATCGTGGTGGTCACAAATCGAAGGTCGACTGTTGCCGATGCTCGAGGGTGAGCCGAACCTTACTCTCGATCAGCTCAACCTCGCCACCTGCGCCTGGGTGACCCAGGAATACAATCGCACCCAGCACGATGAGATCGGCTGCCCGCCGCTCGAGCGGTATCTCACCGGCCCCAATGCTGGCCGGGAATGTCCCGGGAGCGAGGCGCTGCGCGCGGCCTTCAGGATAGAGGTCAAGCGCCGTCAGCGCCGCTCCGACGGCACGGTCAGACTCGAGAACCAGCGCTTCGAGATCCCCTCCCGTTATCGGCATCTCTCGCTGATCCGCCTGCGCTATGCCCGCTGGGACTTGAGCCGGGTGGACCTGATCGATCCGCACTCGGGGGCGATCCTCTGCCCGGTGTATCCGATCGACAAGGTGGCCAACGCGGATCGGTTGCGCCGCGTGGTCGAGCCCGTCAGCCACGCACCAAAGCCACCGGCCAGCGGCATCGCGCCGCTGCTGAAGAAAATGATCGCCGACTACGCCGCCACGGGCCTGCCGCCGGCGTATCTACCCGAATCCGACACACAGGATGATCCGAGATGAACCAGAAGCTCCTGGCCCTCTATGGGCTGAAACACAATCCGTTCTCCCCCGAGATACCGACCGAGGCGCTGTATCTGGCGCCGAAGATCGAGAACTTCTGCTGGCGCATCGAGCAGGCGCACCTGCGCGAAGGCGGCTTCGCCCTGATCCACGGCGATCCCGGCTCCGGCAAGAGCGTCGTGCTGCGGGTGCTCGCCGAGCGCCTCGCGCGCCTGGCCGACCTCAACGTCGGCGTTGTGCACCACCCGCAGAGCAATCTCTCGGACTTCTACCGCGAACTCGGGGACATCTTCGGCGTCTCCATCCGCATCAGCAATCGCTGGGGCGGGTTCAAGGCGCTGCGCGCTCGCTGGCTCGATCACCTGGGCTCGACCACCCGCCGCTCCGTCCTGCTGTGCGATGAGGCTCAGGAAATGAGCCCGGTGGTCCTGAACGAGCTGCGCCTGCTCTCTTCCGCCCGCTTCGACTCCCAGTCGCTCCTGTGCATCGTGCTCGCCGGCGACGCTCGGCTCCTCGAGAAGCTGCGCCGCGAGGAGTTGATCCCGTTGGGCTCGCGCATCCGCACCCGCCTGGCCACAGAGTCCGCCACGCGCGAGGAACTGCTCGCCTGCCTCGAGCACCTGCTCGCCGCCGCCGGCAACGCCAGCCTCATGACCCGTGAGCTGCGCCAGACCCTCTGCGATCACGCCGCCGGAAACTACCGCATCCTCGTGTCCATGGCCGCAGAGCTCCTCATGACCGCCGCCCAACGCGAGATCACCACCCTCGACGAGAAACTTTACCTGCAGGTCTTCTCCGCTCCCGAACGCAGCACCGCCCGGCGGGTCGCAGCAGCCCGATAACCCTCACAGCCGGATCCAGCCGATGTCTGATACCACCGAGCCTGCCTACGACGTGACCGCGCGTCACTGTCTGATCCTGGACCTCCCCGAGCTCTCCGACGAGGCCGCCTGGCAACTCTCCGAGTTCCTCCAGGCCCTCGCCGAGCACCTCGATGCCCATTACTCGGCGCAGATCTCCCGGGCACACCGGGCTCACGAACGCGAACGGGAGCAGCTCTACCGGGAACGGATCCACCTGGAGGCGCAGCGGTCGCTTCCCTTCCCCGATCCGCCGTTCTGATCCACGCACGCCCCCACGTCGTCGCCACGATCACTCACGCCGCACGTCCATCACCGAACGTGAAAACCGGTCCATCAAATATCGTGGCGCGTCTCAACCGGCTTGATCGTGTCGAGACTTCCGATGCTCGGTCGCGGAGGATCACCGGCGCGACAGAGGCACCGCGTGGGTGGGCGATTTTCTCAACGGCCTGCGCCAAATGATCGGGCGACAGATGGGCGTAGCGCAGCACCATCGTGGTGTCGGCGTGTCCAAGCAGCTCGCGAACAGTGTTGAGGGGAACGCCAGACTGTACGAGGCGGCTGGCAAAGTGGTGGCGCAGATCATGGAATCGAAAGTTCTGCAGCTCCGCGCGCTTTCGAAGGCCTCGCCACGCTCGATCCACTCGTTTCAGTCGTTCCCCTCCCACACCCGGAAAGACACG
>JAKAFQ010000641.1 GCA_021817875.1 Pseudomonadota bacterium | reverse complement strand
CACGGCGCCAGGCCGCGTGCGCGGCGGTTCAGGCGCCACCGCCAGCTCGACCGTGCGGGCGATGTACCGCAGTACGGTCGCGCGTTCTCGTGGCTGACGCTTCCGGACAAGTTGATGACGATAATCTGCGAGCCGGCGCGCAGGGCGGCGCTCATAGTACGGGCAGCGCCATTACGGCATGGTAGATCAATATGACCACTCAAGGTCCAGGCGAGAGACGGTTTCCGACAGAAGCGGGTGCAGTGATCATCGGCCAAGGAGGCATCGTTGGCGCCTCGGTGGTCCATCACCTGCTCGAGCTCGGCTGGGACAACATCGTCGGACTCGACAAGTCGGCGGTGCCCACCGACATCGGCTCGACCGCCCACGCCTCTGATTTCTGCTACATGACCAGTCACGACAAGATGTCGTGTCTGACCACTCTTTACAGCCGCGAATTCTACGACCGCCTGGGACACTATTGCCGGATCGGCGGCCTGGAAGTGGCGCGGGTAGGTGACGATGAGCGCATGCAGGAACTGCAGCGCAAGGTGGGCTCCGGCAAGGCGTATGGAACGCGCGCGGAGATCATTTCAGCTTCGAAGGCGAAGTCCCTGTTCCCGCTGCTCGAGGAGCAGGCGATTCAGGGCGCGCTGTGGGATCCGGACGCCGGCCTGGTCGTGCCGCGCTCGCAGCGTGTCGCCGGAGTGCTGCTGGAGCGTGCCGTGGCGACGGGACGGCTGCAGACATTCGCGAATACCCCGGCGCTTTCGATCGACATCCACGACGGGCGTGTCTGCGGTGTCGAGACCCGCAAGGGCTACATCAAGACGCCCATCGTCATTCTGAGCACCGGTATCTGGGGACCGCTGCTGGCGGGCCGCAGCGGCTCGCCGCTGCCGCTCATGCCGTTCGAGCATCCACTGCTGTTTTTCGGGCCGTATACCGAGTTCGCCGGCACGGGCAAGGAGATCGGCTACCCGCTGCTGCGTGATCAGGGCAACTCGGCCTATCTGCGCGATACGGGGGACCCGACCACCTCGGAGGGCGGCCAGATCGAGTGGGGCTACTACGAGCAGGATAATCCGCGCATGGTGCATCCGCGCGAGATCGCCGAGCCCGGTGAGGCACGACTTTCGCCGTCCATGCGCGATATGGACATCGAGCAGGTGATGCGCGGCTACGAGCGGGCCACGGAGATCGTGCCGCTGCTCGGGGAACTGGGCTGGGATGCGAAGCGCTCCTTCAATGGCTTGATGTCGATCACGGTCGATGGCATGCCGCTGATCGGCGAGTCTCCGGAGGTCGGCGGGTTGTGGTTCGCCGAGGCAGTGTGGGTCAAGGATGCTCCGGGGATCGGCAAGGTGTTCGCCGATTGGCTGGTGAAAGGACGCACCGAGTGGGACTCCTTCAGCATCGATATCGCCCGCTTCTACCCAATGCAGAAGACGCCGGCGTACGTGCTCGGTCGCTGCACCGAGACAGCCAAGAAGGTCTACAACCCGCCGGTTCATCCGCGCGAGCCCTACCTGACCGGACGAGATCTGCGTCGGGGTCCGTTCTGGCCGCGTGAGAAGGAACTCGGTGGCTACTTCATGGAAGCGGCAGGATGGGAGCGCGCTCACGGCTACAAGGCCAATGAGCATCTGCTCGAAAAGTACGCCGCGCAGGTGCCACAGCGGCGCAATGAGTGGGACGCGCGGCATTTTTGGCCCGTCTCCAACGCCGAACAGCTTGCGATGAGCGAGAACGTGGGCATGGTCAACCTGTCCCACTTCGCCATCTACGATGTGAGCGGCGCCGATGCCGAGGCGTTGCTCGAATACCTTTCGGTCGCCAAGGTCGGCGGCTCCACGGCGCCGGGACGCGGCATCTATACCCACTTCCTTGATGAGCTCGGCGGGGTGCGTGCGGACCTCACGATCATCCGCCTTGATGCCTCGCAGTATCGAGTGGTGTGCGGTGGCGGCACCGGTCCGCGCGATCTGATGTGGATGAAGCGGATCCGCGCCGCGCGCAAGTTTCGCGCGGAGATTCACGATCGAACCGATGACATCGTGACGCTCGGTCTGTGGGGACCGAACGCCCGGCGCGCTCTGCAGGCGCTCGCTGATGAGCCCGAGGGTCTCTCCCACGAGAACTTCCCCTTCGCCACCGCCCGGCTGATCCGTGTGCGCGGCCTGCCGGTCTGGGCGTTCCGCATCTCCTACGTCGGGGAGCAGGGCTGGGAGCTGTACGTCTCGCCGAGCTACGGTCTGGCGCTCTGGGACATGCTCTATGAGCAGGGTGTGATGCCGGTCGGCATCGAGACGTACGCGAACACGCGGCGCATGGAGAAGAGCCTGCGGTTGCAAAACGCGGATTTGCTCACCGAATACAACCTGTACGAGGCCGGACTGTCGCGCGCGAAGATCAAGCCGGACGACTTTCACGGCAAGGCGGCCTACGTGGCCCAGCGCGAGCGGCCGCGCCAGGCGGCGTACCTGTGCACCCTGAGCATGGTCGAGAACGTCGACCGCCAGGGTGTGGCGCGCTATCCGGTCGGTCAGTGGCCCATCCTGGACCCGCAGTCCGGCGAGGTGCTCATCGACGAGCTGGGCCGGCGCTCCATCACCACCAGCATTGCGTATGGACCGTCGGTCGGGAAAAATCTCGCCCTCGGCTATCTGCCGGAGCGCTACGCGCAGGAGGGACAGATGCTGGCGATGGAGTACTTCGGCGAGCGGTATCCGCTGCGCGTCGAGGCCGTGGGCCAGCGCGCACTCTACGATCCGCAGAACGAGCGTCCGAAGTCCTGATCCGCAGGTACGGCCGGCCGCATGGTGGCCGGCCGTACCTGCGCGGAAATTTTCCCGTCTTCAATTCGCCCGGCAGGCCGGCCCGGCTCTATGCCGTCACGCACCGAGCTCGCCCTGGGTGCGGGCCATGTGTTCCGCCGTGGGGGGCGCTATGGCGACACCGTCTCGTGCGGTGGTCGCCCGCTTAAGTCCCGAGCTCTGCGGAGGCGAGCGCCAGGTACTTCGAGACGTAGGCGGCGAACGATCGCCAGATCTCGATGCGGAAGCGATGCTCCTCGGTACGCCACAGCACGATTTCCGCCT
>JAKAFQ010000056.1 GCA_021817875.1 Pseudomonadota bacterium | reverse complement strand
GTTGCCGATCGCCATGGGGAACTCGAACTGCGGAAACGCCGGCCGGTACTCGACGGCCTCGCCCGGCACGACCTCGCGCGACAACAGGTCGAACTGCCGGCTGTAGATGTTCCGCAGCACCGGCGCCTCGGCCTCCGCCAGCCGCTGCACCTCCACATGGAGTTCGCCATCCGCACCGATCGCCGTCACGCGGTTGGCGGTCACCAGCCCGGCGTCGCCGCGGTCGACCTCCTCCTGCGTGCGCAGCACGAAAACCCACTGATCGCCGATCCGGATGTCTGGCACAGCCACGCGACCGCCAAGTCCGTCCGCCTTCTCGGGGGCGGGAAGCCGGGGTGCGCTAGCCGCGCGGCGACAGTTCGACAGCATGGACCTCTCTCCTCCGCGCAAGACCGGACACAACACCGCCGCTATTGTGCGTCGGCCCAGCGGTGACTTGCTACGCCCTCGTCAAAGCCGGCCCACGATCTCTGCGACGGCCCAGCTGACGATGCTCGCCAGCAAAAACACGAGCATGCCGACGTTCTGCTCGATCCCCAGCCGCTCTCTGAAGAACCGCCGCAACCACCAGACCGCGAAAGGGTAGGCGAGAGCCGAGATAAAAATCTGTGCCGCGAACATCTGCTCATTCCAACACGGAGCTCCCGCCCCTTGCCGCTCTCATCCACCTCAGTACGTGCGCAGCCGTCTCAACAAGCCGCCCCACCCCTCCGACCGAAGCACTTCCCAACTCCTCGAGACCAGCCTGCGAGCCATCTTCGGATTCCCAAGCGCCGTCCCCAGTAGACCCGCGATTGATCGGGATCCGCCGCTGTCCATCCCTAACCGAAAGCCCGCACTCAATGGAAATTTCAAACTCTCCACGGCCGCAGCAGGACTTTTCGCAGTGAATACTTTCGGAAACTCCCTCCGACCTTGCGCATTCCACCATTTCAAATATCCAGACGCGTCAAACGGATCCGCAAAAGCACTCTGCAGATCCACCCGCTCGCGGTAAACGAGCCGTTGCGCTGGCGTGATCGGCTCCCCATTGGAGAAAACCCCAAAAAACCAAGGCGTCCGGCAAAGTGGATCCTTTCCTAAATCGGCGATCTTGTCCGCATACCAGCGCATGAGCAACTCGACGCTCTTGTTCCCGGCGGCATTCTTGGCCGCCATGATATGGTGATCCCCCTTATCAAATCCAGTGAAATGATAGAAACCGAGCGGCATTCCGTCGACAAAAAAACCACCATTGAAATCACCCGACAGCCTCCGCGTAGTCAGATTCCATGTCGCGACATCGTGGCGCGTCGATTTCGAAATACCAACGTCATCGAAAAACGCCGGAACGAGATCGATCCAGCGCTGATCCGTAAACAACCCATTGCAAATGTCCGCCCTGCAGAAATGGTATAGGCGCCGCGCCCACCAATCCGCGAAGCGCAGCCCCTCCGCCGTTGGCGAAACACCAAGAAAGCCCAAGTTGTAAACCCCGTGCTTGAGACTGCTAATCTCATTATCCAAAATACCTTCGACCGACTCCTCAGGATCGGTCTGATGGGGAATCAGTAAAATGCTCACCTCCCGTAGCGCCGCAAGAATATCATCCAATCTGGAGAACACAACGATATCCGGATCCAGATAAATCACGTGCCCGCAATCTGGTCGACGCAATAGCTTTTGGAGCGCAAATCCTTTGATCGCCGTGGCGAGTTCGACTATCGCATGCGTAAATGCCCAAGCGCGGCAATGCGGAATCTCCAGCGCATCAAGGGTGATCAGGTGATCAAACGGCTCCCGACTTAGATCGATTTCGCCTCGCAGCTCGTCGGCAAGCGCCAAGTGAAGAACCCAATCCGGATGATGCTCCCGGACGGAATCAAACAAGACGCGTGCTTTCGGGATGTAGTTGAGCGCAGCACTGGTAAAAACGTGGACTTTCTTTTCCATTTCATTTTCCATTCAACGCAAAGAGCCCGCCTTCGCGGCGCGCGCTTAACTTTGCGTGTGAGTCCAGGAGCGCAGCCAGCAGTTGGGCACCATCGGCGAAGGCGATGACCTCCCCGAATTCATAATCGCGCAGCGCCTCGGCCTGTGCACCCAGATCAAAACTGACCACCGGCAAATTCATGGCAATGAGCTCGTGCGTGACGTAGGAAAAAGTCTCCGGAACAACAGACGAGACAAACATAAGATTGACACCAGACCGCGCGATAAGCTCTGCCAGTTGATCGTGTTCGTAACGTCCGATGATCTGGACTACATCCGTCGGAACAGGTTCGTCAATCATTCCGAAGACCGTGATCCGAACGTCCGAATTCAAGTCGTGGATCGCACGCGCCAGACCAGCGACAACCCGAGATCCTTTGTGCCGCCCCAGATTCCCGGCAACCCCGATATGCAGCGGGGACGATGCGCCGATAACCAGTTTGCGGACAGGGAAATAATCCATTTGATGCGGTCTAATGGATATTTTTTCATCTGGCATATCAGGGTAAACCCTACGAAACAAATCCGCCGTAGAATTCGAAAAGAAACACACACTCTGAGCGCGATCGATCAACCGCTTCCAACTTCGCCTCCAAGCTACGACGTCTCTGGCTGGGTAGAAATTGACAAAACCTTCATGATTATTTTGAAGACACCCGCGGCATACACTCACATCGGGAATTGCACAGTACGCACCGCTTGCATTCATCAGAAAATGCGAAGGACAGAGCATGTAGAAGTCATGAGCAGCGAGCGTCAATTTCCCATGCGTAATATCGACAATATCAATCAGAAGCTCTGGAATTCGCTCGGGATGAGAAAAGGAGACAGCGTTGTTGAAGAACACGTCGCCGATCAATCCCGCCGATGCGAGACTACGCAGGTCGCCAACATCCGGGAGGGAAATGCGCTTCGTGTCGGGGACTCCGTAGACTTGCACCGCAAAGGTCAAACTCGGCACGTGGTAAGTGAGCAGCATCGCCAAGCCGCCGTGCTCGACGTGCGACGCGATCAGTTGCTGTCGATATTGCGGCGCACCGCCGCCCAAATCGTGATCAACGATCAGCAACGCCGGTGCACCCGGATGGTGGCGCAACACGGCCTCGAGATGCTCCAGTGGGTTCTGGATCTTGGCGGGGCGATTGGCAAGGTAGCGCCTGACTTTTTCCAACAAGACGCTAAAGTGGCCGTGGCGGATAAGCCGCAGCGCGCGCCAGCCTAAAGTCCGGTTGGCATAGGCAGACTGTTTGAGCCGCTGCATCCAGCCCAAGCTCGAACTGGGCGGATTGCGATAGATCGTGACGCACTGCTCCGAAGCAGCACTGTCGACCACAATCAGTTCAACCTTTTGCACCTCCCCCCTTGGCCACGCCGCAGATGCCATGAATCCAGACGCAGCAGCCGTCATTGCATCCGGAAATGCATCGCGCACATCGGCTCGAAATTCTCCGAATTGGACGGATTGCTCGATCATCCCGCCGTCGCAAAACGTCAGCCGCAACCGCAGATCGATTAACCGCTTGGTCGCGTCAAAAATCCAACCCCAAGCGATCAACACACCATCGTTGATCGTGAAGTGATCGACGTTGTACCGAAGCGTCGAAGATGCGGAGTGCGTCATGACTTGAAGCGCTGCAGTGCAATTGCGATGCGCCCCGCCAGCGATCGACGAATCTGTGCGAGCGCCGCCTCTCGCTCCCATGCCAACTTTTGCGCTTGCGAAAGCGCCATGTCCAACTCCTCGATCTTTGCCTGTCGCTGCAGAGCCAAACGCTGCGCGTCCTGCAATCCACCCTCAGTGAAACTGAGTTGCTCGCGCGTTTTCTCCAACTCCCCGAGCAGGTGTTGTACCGAGGTCTTCGTAAAGGCGGGCAGTGTATCGCCGACGTGCGCCCGCATTGCTCCAGAATGAGGGTAAGTATCGATCCAGTATCCGCTCGCACGCACAGCTATAGGCAACGCCCGTTCGACAACGTGCGCCAATGTGCCTTCGCGCTGCCCCTGTTCGGGCTCGAAATCGTCCGGAGTCAAGCCCAGATCGAGCAGTCTTTGCAGGGCCTCGGGGCGAAACCAAAACATCGTTCCAGCGAAGAAATGCCAGTCCTGCGGCGCAGGCCCGCCTAGCAGCCTTGCTGCCAAGGCCAGGACGCTCTCCTGTCGCGATTCCCGATAGTCCTGGAGCGATAGCCAGTGGCGCTGCGGCCCCAACATTCCAAGCCGATCGTCGCAAGCGAAGCGCAAGCGGACATGTTCGACCATTTCCGACCGACCAAGCAAACCACCCCAAAGATCATTCCGCCAGCCCAAGCCATCCACGTCGACATAGTCGGACCGCTTGGTGTGTAGCTTGCACGCGCAGTCGTACCCGGCCTCGATCAGGCGGGGCAAGATCTGCAGGAATGGGGAGATATCGCGCCCTCGGTTTGCCAAGACCAATACTCGCGCCCTCGGATCAAAGCATTCGATCCAATGTCGCAGCGGTCGAGCGCGATCGGACGCGACGCTGACGAACAGGTCGATGTCTGGCGCCAGCCGCTCCAGCAAGCCGGCAAGTTCGGGCCACTGCTCGCTGTAATAGACGTGGAGCACCGCCGCGGTTTTAATCGGCGACATCGGCTGAGCCATGATCGGCAACTCGTCGCGGGCATCGTGCGCTATGCCGCTGCGCAAACGCATGATGGCAGCCCGCGCCGCATACCACGGCGCAAGCGTCTCGTCCGATTCCTCCATCCCCGGCAACGCAAGGGCGGTCAGCGCCTCGAAGAGCTGGGCATCCACCTCCATATCGCCTTGCCCACCACAACTCGATCGTTCTATCGCGCCATCTCGGGGCTGACGCCGCACCTGAGAGGTCACGACGGATTGGGCTACTGCAGTCATTCGATCATCCGCCGGATCCACACCTACGAATTCCGCCAGCCGGCGCAGTGACTCCAGCGGATCGTCGAGGAGCGCCTCCCAACTGAGGAAAATTCGTTCCCGTCCTGCCGTCTGATTGCCCGCGGAGGTCATGTGATCCGCCCACAGCCAACGCCCCAGGGAGAGCGGCACCCCATCGCGTTCCTGCATCGACCGTGCGCATTCTCGAGGATCACGCAGCACCAGGACATACCGCGTGCGCAAGCCCGCTGCCTCGAACTGCGGAATCCAGAAATCCAGCAAACGGCACAGGCGTGGGTCAGCAAGCACGAGTCGTGGTGACGACCCAAATGCCTCCACCAGCAGTGCCTGCGCCCGCTTGGCGAACACCGCGTGGCGCTTTCCGTCGAGCGTCGCCACGGGTAGAAGCTGCGCGGCATCCCAGGCGCCGCCCAGATCGCTCAGTAGCTCGTCGTTGAACGCCTCCAGCGCCCCCACCCCCAAATCGCCGGGCATGCCTCCTGTCGCGCCAGCGAGCTGCTTCTCGGCGGCACTGGCCACCGCGTCGAATGCGCGGACTGCATGCGCGATGACTCTTGCGCCGCCACGGTGCATGCCCAGCACCACGATCAGCGTCCGATCCGTCAATCCTGTTCGATCCGGCATCTCACTCCACTGGAAAAAATCCGACTTCGCCTGAGATCAGCTACTCAAGCCTTGAATCGGCGTGTCCAAAGACGAAACAAGCTCGCCACATGCCAAGCCAAGTAGCGCGGACTGCGATGGCTTTGCCTTTGTGCATGATGCACTACGGCCGCCCCTCCAATGCGGGCGATGCGCCAGCCTAATGCCCGAATGCGCATACTCAGATCCACATCTTCGCAGTACAGTCGGTACGCGGTATCGAAACCTCGGGCCTGAGCGAATGCCTCGCGGCGGATCAGAAGGAACGCACCAGCCAGCCAGTCGGGCTCTTGGGGAGCACGCCACCCCGGGAATCTTCGGCGGATGATTTCATACGGCGTCACCCTGCCCCGCTCGGATTCCTTCTGCATCGTATCGGGCTGAACCAAGGCGGGAGCCACGATGCCCAAGCCACGATCCGCCGTGCCGGCTGCGAGCAGGGCGTGAAACGGATCCCCGAAAACGAATTCAATGTCCGGATTCAACACTGCGAACCAAGGCGTTTCGCAGTACTCGAAGGCGCGGTTGTGATTGGTGGCGAAGCCGTGGGGCTGCTGGTTGTTCAGCTGGATCAAATCGAACATCGCTCCAGCTGGCTTCGCTAACTGGGAATCAGGCAGGTTGTGCGTCACGATCACCCGGGCGACCCGAGAATTCGCCAAGTGAGCGATTTGATCAAGTTCAGACGCGACCAGTTGACCGTGGCCGTGGGACACGATGGAGACAGTGATCATTCGGCTCACCGCGCAGATCGGTTGCCCGCATTCATTGTCAAGAGAACCACCGCCGGAATACGCCGAGCGCCGCATGCCTGCTCTTGCGGTATTGATCCACCATGGCACGCATGGGCGCCGTCAGACGCCAGGACGATGACGACACAAATTCCCTGCGCAGACGATCCAGTGCTTCCTCGTACAAGGCAATTCGAGTCTGCATGTGCGCCTTTTCCGTCTCGGATCGCTGCACATAGTCGCCCAATTGGTTCAGGGCTGTGCGCAAGGCGGCGTTCTCGCCAATGAGTGGCTCAATCTCGGCGAGCCGGCGCCAAACCGCACCCGCGAAAGCCGGCAGTTCGCCCATCGATGCGGGCAGCAGCGCTTCGTACGCACGCAACGCGCGCCGATAATCAGCCCAGGCGTCGCCCGCCCGCGACATGCTCGCCGCGTCGACGCGGTACCAAGAACACGGCAGCAAGCACAACTCCAAACTTCGTCCGGAAAGAATGGCCTTAGCGAAAAATTCCCAGTCCTCCGCACCGCGGCCGCGGTCCTCGGTGAAGCCGCCAAGTTCTTCCCAGCAACTGCGCCGCACCAAGGCGTTGGCGTCGCCGAGCGTGTTCTCAAGCAGTCCGAGCAGCGCCGCGTGTCCGGTCTGCGGATATTGAAGAGAAGGCCATCTCGGCTGCGTTCCGGCCGGGCCGCTGAACAAATTCATCAAGGCGGTAACGACGTCTGCACCGGTGCGTTCAGCCACCTGCACCGCTCTCGCTACGCCTTCCGGGTGCAATAGGTTGTCGTCATCGAGGAAGAACAGGTATTTGCCCTGGGCCGCCCGAGCTGCGACGTTGCGAGCGGCACCCAGATAGGTGTTTGGCTGGCGGATGAGGCGCCAGTGGCGAGAGACGAACTCCGCCTCGAGGCTGTCGAGGAACGCAACGGCCTCGGGCCGCGTGCTGCCATCGTCGACCAGCACCACTTCGAGCCGACTCCAAGTCTGGGCGTGAACGCTGCGCAAGCAGTCGGCAAGGAGCTCGGGGCGGTTGTAATGCGTGATGCAAATGCTCACCAATGGCGCGCTCGCGCCAAGCTGTGTGGAGTTCCGGGGCGGAGTGAGCGGGCGCAACGCGTCTCGCAGGCGCTGAATCAAGGTGGCCTCGCCGACGACGCCCGGCGCGCCGTCGGCGAGAACTCGCGCCTCCAAATACGCGGCCTCAACGTCGAACGCGTCGAAAAAGTGCAACAAGCCATCATCGCGCAGCCAGCGCGGCATGTCTCGGTAATGGACCTGCGGTGTGATCGCGCCCCAACCTTGGCGTCGGGCATCAATCAGATGGGCAGCCAGCCCATCGCCGCCGATGACATGCCACGCCGCATAGTCGCGGGCAAGGTGCCAACGCCACGCCAGATGCGCAGCTCGGGTATGCCGCCAGCCGCCCACGTCAGGCCCTTCATACGTTCGCGTCACGCAGGCGACGTCGGGAAGCAGCGGCAGATTCTCGACCGCGTCGCTCAGCGCGATGGTCACCCGCCGACCCCGAGCGGTCAGCGCGTGCGCAAGATCCATGGCCTGCGCGGCGCCCAAGCTGCTACTGAGCACGACCTCCAACGGCCCACCCGCAGATGGCGATATGCCCCGACGGACGAGCGCATCCATGAACTCCAATTCCGCTGCGCAGCGCCGATAGGCTGCAGATTTCCGGGTCGCTTCGCGAAGAAAGGCATACGCTTGGCGCGCCCAGGGCTCCGCCTCCAGCTGTTCAGTCCGCTGGCGATGCAAATCCGGGCGCAGGCGCTCGTCCAGGCTTCGTCTCAGGACAGCATCGTCGCTCTGGACGCCCAGTGCCTCGGAAAGGCGACGAAGAGCGTTCAGGCCGTCCGCAAACCAGTCTGCGTAATCGAACACCCCGACCAAGGCATCGCCAGCGTGCAGCAGCGCCTCCATGTTGAAGCGCAGCCAAGTCTGCTGAATACGTCGAGCCGGTGCAGCGTCGCGCGTCGCAATCGATCCGGCAACCTCTGCGGGATCGCGAACGGCAAGGAGAAACCGCGCGCGGACACCCCGCCGCTCAAGCAGTTCGCGCCACATTGGCAGGAACCGTGTGGTGCGCGGATCCTTCAGTCCCCAGGGACGCCCCCGCTGCAAGCGCTGATCGAGCCATTGCTCGAGTTGCCCGACCAGCGGCTGCATGTCGGGCGCCCTCCACCAGGCTGGCGGCATGGGCTGCATGCCCGTCTCGCCATGCCAGGGCATCTGGCCCAGCGCGTCGAGCATGCGCTCATGGATCGTCACGCAGTCTTGATCCTCGAAATATCCGGTCGGATTGTGTTCGTCGCCTGGAAACAGCTTGTCGCCCAGATCGACGCCTAGTGCTTGGATCAGACTGGCCAGCAGTGACGTGCCGCTGCGGTGCATGCCAAGAATCAACGTGGCATCGCTCCCGTCGCGGCCGATGATATTTTGCATAATGAGCAATCAGGAACGCGCGGCCTGCAAAGCATCCTGCACGCGACTCAGCAGATCCCCATGTTCGCTCTCGAACAGGTCGGAATACATCGGTAGACATACCATGCGCGCGGATAGATCACCGCTTACAGGCAGGGCGAGACCGTACGCGTGGCGCGCCTGGCTTGGCGCTGTGTGCAGCGCGGGTCGGTAATAGCGCCGGATCTGCAGGCCGCGCGCCGCCGCGCGCGCCTCGAAGCGGTCGGCCGCATCGGCACTGGGCGCCACCACCGGATAGGCCTGCCACGGCGGATCGCCCGGCGCCCAAGGAATGCTCCACGCCGGCGCACGCGATTGCCAAAACCCCGCGTAGCGCGCCGCCGCCGCGCGGCGCGCAGCGAGCTGTGCGTCGAAGACGACGTCCTGGGCAAGACCAATCGCCGCGGTAAATTCGCTCACTTTGCCATTGAACCCGTCGCCCACCAACTCCCCCGCATCCAACCCGAAGTTCATGACCCTGCGCAGGGCAGGCAGGCGATCGGGATCACAAGCGATCGCTCCACCCTCGCCCACCGCAAACACCTTGGTTGCATGCAGCGAGAAGGTCTCCATCAGCCCCTGAACGCCCACTAGGCGCCCGTCCGCGAGGCGTCCGCCGAGGGCCGCTGCGCTGTCGAGAATCAACGGAACGCCCCGGGCGTCGCACCAAGCCTGCACCTCCGTCCAATCGCGACAAAGCCCAAAGGTCCGGACGCCCAGAACTGCGGCAATCGGAACGGGCGATCGGCGAACCGCGGCCTCGACTGTGTCGACGCTGAGTTCCCAACTGCGCGCGTCGACATCGGCAAGCACCGGCGTGCGTCCTGCCTGCTGGACAGCCGAAAGCGTCGCCGGAAAAGTGAAGCTCGGCAGGAGGACCGCGCCGGGCTGGTCGAGGGACATCAGCGCAGCGGTAATCGCTGCAGTTCCGTTGCAAGCGAGCGCGATGGGACGGTCGCAGCGCGCCGCTAGCCTCGCCTCCAAGGCCATTGCCAAGCTGCCGTTGTTACTGAACCAATGCCGCGCGTACGGCACTTCCAGGAACCGAAGCCAAGCCTGCGGCGCCGGTAGAGCGGGTCTCTGAAAGGGGAAATCCCACACGGGCGGCGTGGCAGCAGAAGGCATCGTCGCAGATGAAGCCATGAGGATACGGCGGCGCCGGGCAATTCTGGCGCCGAATTCGGCTTTACAGTGTAAGCGCAGCCGTCAGGATCGATGACCACAGCGCCGCTGCCCATCGCCCCGGCTGCATGTGGCGGACAACAAGGTTGCCCGCGCTATCTTCGACGCCGCAACAATCTGTCCCAGAGCGGTGCCGGCCGATCTAGCGGGCACTGCCCGAGCGCACGGAGGCGCTGCTGCAGCAGCGCCTCCGCCCCGCCCAGATCGGGGCGCATGAGCAAACCGTGATAAGCCTGGGCGTCCTTGAAATCCGCGTTCTTCCGCACGCCGCGGCTCTCGCGCAAATAGTGCAGCAGGCGAATCCCGGAAAGCGCATCGGGATGGGCGCGCTCAAAGGCCGGATCGTTCGGAAAGTTGTCGCGCACGTCGAGCGCGCGCCATCCTAGCCCATGACGCGCGATGCCCAGCGGAATCGCGACCTGGCAGCGGTAGTACGTTTCACAAAAGGCGTTCACCCGCTCCAGATCGTCCACGAGACCCTGCCCCAGCGTGGCCATCACAGAGCGCGGCGCAGCGATCACCCCGAGGTTGAAATACGGAGGCATGCGCTGGTCACGCGCATCGGCAAAGAATCCGGCTCCGCTGGGCCGGCAATCCATCTGGGGCGGTGGCAGACCGGCGCTTGCGAACAGCGCGCGCCACTCGTCCTCCGAGAATGGCGACATGTGCGCCGGCAAGCCGGACACAGCCTGTGCTGCGGCAACCTCTTGCACCATGTCGTCCAGACTATTGCACACAAGCACATCGGCGTCGAGCATGAGCACCACGTCCGCTGCAAAGGGGCCCGCCCAACGGGCAAACGCCGTACCGAAGTACCAGTGGCGCTCGAACAATGCAAGGTCCACCCAGCGAAAGCGTACGCCGAGCGGCTCCGCCCACGCATGAAGGCTGTTGAGATCCGTCAGTTCGGGTTGCTCTGGGCTCACCCATGCTGTGATAGTCGCTGCGCGCCCGACTTGACCGCCAAACCGCCTCAAACTCGTTGCGAGCGCCCAAAGCTGGCGCAGGAACATCGGCGTGGGACTGATTGGCACATGAATCTCAAGCGAAGACACGGAAACGGCAGCCTCAATGAAGTGCGATTTGTGATTTTGGCGGTATTTCAAGGCAACCAATGCCAGGCCATCCAGATATATCCGCCAGTCGAACCCACCATGGCGGCAGTTGCAAGTACTCGCCACGTCGTGCCCCACGAACCGCTGCGTGACTCGGTCTGCGTCAGCCGCGGCGTCAGCCAACGCCGACGCAACAATTCCAAAGGCTGTTCAACCGTGAGCGCCAAGATCATCGCAATGACGATGGAAGTAATCGTTGCCAGTAGGGGCACCTGTGGGGAATTAATGGCGCTGAGATGCGCGATTACCGGTATGTGGACGAGGTAAAGGGCATACGTGAAATTACCCAGAAATGCCTCTCGCGACCCGCGCCCTCGCGCTGCGAGCCAATGAGTCAGCCACGCGTACGCGGTCATGGCAATGAGGCTCGCGGAAAAGTAGCCGAGGCCTAGAGGAAGAAAGCTGCACCAAACGGCGACGCCCAGTGCCAGCCACGCGGACCACGGCGGACGGGGGACATGCATGGCAAACTTGCGCAGAGCGAGGCCAAGGAGAAAAGCCAAAACGCCAGCCCCTGCTCCAGTCCAATAGCGAAAATGCCACCAAATGTAGGCAGCGTGGCCAGTATGTGCGGGCGCCAACCACGCGCCAACGGCCCACCAAAGAACAGCAAGGATCAACCAAAGCACGGCCCATCGGGCGCGAACGGGGGCAAGCAAAGCTCCGATCGGGTACAGGACGAGATCCAGGGCGAGCGTCCACGCTGGAACCAGGAGCAGATGGTTGAACAACGGGCCGAACCGTTGCTGATCGTAGAAAAATGCCCATAGGCCGAACGGCCAAAGGAGAACGTTGGCAGTAACAGTCGCCCAACCAGACCAGGGCATCGCGGCCAGCCAGAAGGCAAGCACGATCCAATAAAGCGGATAGATGCGTGCCCACCGCGACAGCACAAAGCGCACTAGGTCAAGCGGCCCACGCAGCGGATAACGCGAACTGAGCAACATGTCCGCCACGAGCCAACCCGAGATCGAGAAAAAGCCGAAGACGGCCAGCGCTCCGTCGTTGACCCATGCCAGGGGACCGATTCGGGCGTCGATCCAATGCTGGAAGTGGCCGCGGAAGAATCCATAGTGAAGATCCAGCACGAGGAAGGCGAGCGCCACCCTCAGCCACCCGAGCGTGGGGCCGCGACGGGTTCCCACGCTTCGGCGCCGGGAGACTGACAGCGTCAGAATTCCGGATTCAGGCCAACGCATCCAGGCGGTTGTCGATACTGCACACTTGGCGCGCCGTATTTCGCGAATAGCGCCCCCTCCGCAGCGACGATGGCGTCCTTCGGGCGTGGCTTGATCCGGCGGGCCGGCCAACCTCCATAGAGGCCCCAGGGCGCAAGATCTCGGTTGACGACGCTCCCGGGAACCACGGCAGCGCCTTCGCCGATGCAGACCCCAGGAAGAATGACGACGTTCGCGCCGATCGCCACGTGCGGCCCGATCCAGACGCTACTGCGCTGAACGCAGCGAAACTCGGGCGGAATCGTGGAGTTGGTCAATCCGGCACCTGAGAACTCATCGGTTCCCGAAAGAATCCGGACGCCAGTCGAATATCCCGAGAAGTCGCTCAGGTAGACCTTTCCGCCCCCGACGATCGACAGATGAGACGACAAATGAATGTAGTTGCCGATCGTGAGTTCCTCATGTGGCCCAAGGAACGCAAAATCGTCGATGATCACATGCGATCCCATGCGCACGCGCTCAGGGCTGGTTATTTTCGCGCCGGGATATACACGAACGTCTTCGCCACAAGCAGCCAGATCTGAAAGGGAGAGCATAGCCAAATTGTGCAACAAAATGGGGAGCCTCAGCTCCCTTTGAAGGTGATCCCGCGCGGGGCGTTTGCCCCGCGGTCTGCGTTCGATCAGAACGAGGTCGGGATGGTGTAGACGTGGCCGATGTTGGCCGCCGGCGCCATGTTCAGCG
>JAKAFQ010000640.1 GCA_021817875.1 Pseudomonadota bacterium | reverse complement strand
TCCGAAACCGTTCCGTGCCGCTCACGGTGATTTCGGTCCAACCACGAGATTCCGCGATCGCGATCAAACTCTTGATGACTTCCGTGTTCTCGCTCTTCGTCGTCAAGCGTGAGCCGCGGTCGGTGAACGCGTGCGCACCATCGGGGAAGTAATATCGATGCCCCACCACGACAAACCGGCGATGGATGTGCTCCGGAACGACGCGTTCAGTCGACTTGTCGTCCTTTGCACGCGAGGCTCCAGCCGGCACCGCCCCGGGCTCGGTTCGGTCGTTCGCCATCGGGTTTGACGGTGCAACCGGCGCCGCGCGCACCCTGCGGCGCGTTGGGCGGATGGTGTTTTCGGGGTCCTGTTTGGTGCGATCGGACGCAGCGCCCGCTGCAGACGGCGCGGCGTCCGTTCCCAACGGCGGACTGGTCTTGCTAGCACGTTCATCGCTTTCGTTCGACACCGTAGCTCACCTCGATTGCAGGGATTTCAGGAAGTCGTCGACTGCGCGGCTCATCTCGCGGCTGCTGACTCGCCCCTCGGATGGGATATCGATCTTCGAGAGATCCGCCGCGAAATCCTCGAGAGTGAGTTCCTCGATCCGGTCCACATCCTCGAGCGTCGCCTCGCGGATACCGACCGCGGACGATCCTTCAGTCGCTGTCGACTCGAGGGACGGCGAAACTGCCTGCGTGGCAAGCTCCCGCGCGTCCGTTGCATCGGCGATCTCGTTGACGACAGTTGTGGAGGCCGTCGCGGGTGTTTTTGCCGTCGTCGCCGCAGGCCGCCTCAATCTCGCAGGGACCGGGGATTTCGGCGGTGGCAGGATCCGATTTTTGAGTATTCGGTCCCGGTAGTAGCGGTTCTTGCGCGCAAGGATCGGCCGCAGACCCTCGTAGAACACGATCTCGCGATGGCGTCCAAGCTCTTTCACCTCCTGTGGTAAAAGAAGCGGTCGGCGCTGCTCGCTCGTATTGACGCTTCGCGAGCGGCGAGCCTTTGCGTCCTGGAACTCGAACGCAGGGCGCGAGTGGCTGTTCACCTTCACTGTCTTGAACCCGAGCTCCTGCGAGATCTCGGTCGCCTCGGACATATCCTTTGGCGCGTACACGATGCGCGCCGCGAGGCTCTTCATCATGGTCTCGGCATTTTGTGTGCCGTAGATCTCGCGCAACTGCGAGAACGCCTGGATCACGAGAAAGAGCCGGACGTTGTAACCGGGAAGGTACGCGACCCCTTGCGAGAGGATCGGGATGCGGCCGGCGGCTGCGACCTCATCGAGCATGAAGACGACCTGGTGCTTGAGTCTGGGGTTGTGTTCCGGGAGTTCCTTGGTTTGCAACATCAACGCCTGCTCGATGAAGAGGTTCAGGAGCACCTGCAGGAGCGGCAGGTCGCCGGGGTTGATCGCGAGGTACACGGACATCGGGCGTTTCCGAAGATCCCGAAGGTCGAAGTCGTTTCGCGAGGTCGCGCGATCCAGAAGGGGATTGGCGAACAAGTCCAATCGCGAGGTGAAAGTCTTGCGGATCGAGGAGGCGGTCACCGGCGCCAAATCGATGATTTCGGAGAGCGCCCGCTTGCACTGCGGGCTCAAGGGGTTCCCCTTCTGCCGGCCTTCGATGATCCGCCGCCAGTGATGCCCGAAGCCTTCGGTATCGGAGGCCATGCCCTGGCGGAGCACTTCGCCCAGGGTGGGCGGCAGGGAGGGGGTCTCGAGCACGTACATCGTGACGCCGAGAAAGTAGGAGCGTGCACCGGATGCCCAGAATGGATCCGCCCCCGGGACGTCCGGGTACAGGATCGAGGCGATGCGCTGTACATCGCTGATCCGGTGATTGGGATCGCTCGATACGTAGGCGAGCGGGTTCCAGCAGGCGGTCTCGCCGTCCTCGGCAAGGGGGTTGAATAGAAAACACTCCTGCCCCATGCGCTCCCGGTACCCGGCGGTGAGCGTCCAGTTCTCGCGCTTGACGTCCAGGCACAAGAGCGAGTCTGGCCACAGCAGCAGATTCGGGATCACGATCGCGGTCCCCTTCTCCGCACGCGGCGGGGCTGCAAGGAGGACTCCTTGCTGGCCGCCCATCATCAGGTAGCGTCTCCCTGCGCGCCCGAGGAATAGCCCCGTCTTTGCGAGGAGCCCCGCGCGGGCGATCTCTGACCAACGCGCAAATCGCGCATCGCCATGGAGCGATGGCTGTCGGGGGATGAGGACCGGCAGCGCCGCGAGCAGCAGCGGTGCAAAGCCAGCAAGGGAAGTGTTCCAGAGCACGTGCCGGACGGCAGGGTTGTCGCCATAGTAGAGCGCGAAGCGAGCGATCGTGAGGGGGCTTGCGTCCCGGGGGTTCAGGTGAAACCACCACAGGAGCACGAAACTCCCGAAGTACTGGGAAGCGATGAGCGCGGCGGCGCCGATCGCGAGCGCCTTCAAGATCGCAGTGCCGGTCCGGCGTCTACTCGCCGGCCGGCCGGCGAAGCTTGCGTCTCGGGTCATACCAGATTTCCTTGATGAACCGCTCGTGCCGCTCGACACCGAACTGGATCACGACATCGACGAGTAGATATAGGAGCGCCTTGATATCGCTCCGGGGGAACTCTTGTCCGGCGCGGCTTTGCTTGACGAGGAGGACGAGTTGCTCGAACGCCAATTCCGCGCTCGCCGCATGAACGCTCGTGATCGAACCCGGATGCCCTGAGTTCACATTCCTGAGGTAATCGAACGCTTCTTCCGCACGGAGCTCTGCGAGCAGGATCCGGTCGGGCTTCATGCGAAGACAGGACTCCAGTAGCTGCTTTGGCGTCACCCGCGCCCGCCCCTGATCGTCCTTCGAGTAGAAGAGCCGCACGTGATTCGGGTGCTCGAGGATTAGCTCTTCGGCATCCTCGATCGTGATCAGTCGTTCGTCCTTCGGGATCTCGCGGATGAGGGCTTTCGTCCAGGTGGTCTTGCCGGAACCGGTGGGACCCGAGACCAAGATGTTCTTGCGACTGCGAACCGCGAGTCTCATGAAGGCCTCGAACGCGCCTGTCTCAAGAAGCCGCAAGAGTTCCCCTTCCGTCTCATCGAGCGTCTCGCTTGCCCGCCGGGTCCTGCGG
>JAKAFQ010000639.1 GCA_021817875.1 Pseudomonadota bacterium | reverse complement strand
GGCGGCGAGCATGTCTCACCGCGGCCGGATCCAGGAGAGGGCCTGCAAGGAGAGGATTCCCCGGGAAAGAAAGCGGCAAGAACGCGAGGACCGGAAAGTTAGAGGTTCCTCTCGCCCCGTACGCGCTAACATATTGATTTATTGGCTCCCCGGGTTGGACTCGAACCAACGACCAACGGATTAACAGTCCGACGCTCTACCGACTGAGCTACCGGGGAACCGTACGCGATGCGCGAAAGGGCGCGAATTTTGAGGTCGATGGCCGCCCCGCGTCAAGAAATCCGTGTGCCGAGATTTCCCCGGCCGGTGGGGCTTCACCGGTGCCGGAGTCGACCGGCAGGCCGTGTCCGTCCGGGCCCGCACGCGTCTCAGAGCCGCTTGGGCAGGCGCACGAGCGGTCCACGGCGTTTCCACCGCGCCGCCACCAGCCCGTACGCGGCCCCATTGATCGCCAGCAGCAGTCCCGCGAGCACCCACTGATTGGGCCGGGTCAGCCCCGGGGGGTAGAGCACGGGCAGCACATAGTGATGCAGGAATCCGCCACGGTAGCCCGCCTCGCCTGCCAGGTGGCGCAGGCGGTCCTCGAGAGAGGTCAGGGGACAGATCCACCCGGAGACCTCGATCCACAGGCCCCAGGCGAGCGCCGGGAGATGCGCGAGGATGGCCGCTCGCCACTTCCAGGCGAGAAAGCCGCCGAAGATGACGAATCCGACGAACGCGAGGTGAACGACGACCAGCAGATCGGCCAGCGTCCTCCACAGCATCCTTCAGCCCACCTGGGCGCCCACCCGGGCGAGTGTCTTCGCGATGCGATCGAGCGCTGTTTTCAGCGTCTCGATGCTGCAGGCAAAGGAGAGGCGGATGTGGCCCGGCGTGCCGAACGCCGAGCCCGGTACCACGGCAACCCCGGCATCGGTGAGCAGCAGCTCGGCAAAGTCGGTGTCCGAGGCACAGCCGGTCGCCGCCATGGCATGGGAGACATCGGCGAAGGCGTAGAAGGTCCCGGCGCCGGGCAGGCAGCTCACGCCCGGCAGGGCGTTCAGGGCGCTCACCACGAAATCGTGCCGGGCCTTGAACGCTTCGTTCATCCGCGCCACGCAGGTCTGGTCGCCGCTGAGCGCCGCCGCAGCCGCCTTCTGCGAGATGCTGCTGGCGTTCGAGGTCGACTGGCCCTGAATGGTGGCCATCGCCGAGATCAGCTCCTTCGGCCCGCCGCAGTACCCGATGCGCCAGCCGGTCATGGCGTAGGACTTCGACACGCCATTGATCGTCACGGTGCGGCTGTAGAGCTCCGGTACCGCGGTGAGCAGGCTGCAGAACGGCTCGGCGCCCCAGTAGATCTTCTCGTACATGTCGTCGGTGCCGATGACGATGCGCGGCTGGTCGATCAGCACTTCTCCCAGGGCGCGCAGCTCCGCTCGGGTGTAGGCGGCCCCAGTGGGGTTGCAGGGGCTGTTGAGCAGGACCAGGCGGGTCTTGGGCGTGATGGCCGCCGCGAGCTGGCGCGGCGTGATCTTGTACCCCTGGGCGGCCCCGGCGGTGACGATGACGGGCTGCCCATCGGCGAGCAGCACCATGTCGGGATAGGATACCCAGTAGGGTGCGGGGATGATCACCTCGTCGTCCTTGTCGAGCATCGCCATGCACAGATTGTAAATCGTCTGCTTCGCACCCGAGGAGACCAGGATCTGCGAGCGCTCGTACTGGATACCGTTGTCGCGCGCGAACTTGGCGATGATGGCGTCCTTGAGCTCATTGATGCCATCGACGTTGGTGTAGCGCGTGAAGCCGCTGCTGATGGCATCGATACCGCTCTGGGCGATGTGGGCCGGGGTGTCGAAGTCGGGCTCGCCGGCTCCGAGTCCGATCACATCCTTGCCCTCCGCCTTCAAGCGGGCGGCGCGGGCCGTCACGGTGAGCGTCGGCGATGGCTTGACGCGCTGGACGCGTCGGGAAACGGTTACGGTCACTGGGAGTCCCTGCGGTGGGCCAAAGAGCCTGGCGCCGCTATAGTAAGGCATCGCACTCATCGCCACCATCCGGCGGGTGAGGCGCCCACGCGACAGTAGAGAGGGCATGGAACCGATTCCGTTCACACTCGTGTCCGATTTCGAGCCCGCGGGCGATCAGCCCGCGGCGATCGCCAAGCTCATCGAGGGGCTCCATGACGGTTTGAGCGCCCAGACGCTGCTCGGGGTGACCGGCAGCGGCAAGACATACGTCGTCAGCCAGGTGATTGCCCGGGTGCAGCGCCCCACGCTGGTGCTTGCGCACAACAAGACGCTGGCCGCACAGCTCTACGGGGAGTTTCGCGGCTTCTTTCCACACAATGCGGTCGAGTATTTTGTTTCGTACTACGACTACTATCAACCGGAAGCCTACGTTCCCTCTTCGGATACCTACATCGAGAAGGATGCCTCGATCAACGAACACATCGAGCAGATGCGCCTCTCGGCCACCAAGGCGCTGCTCGAGCGCCCCGACGCCATCATCGTGGCGACGGTCTCCTCGATCTACGGTCTCGGGGACCCGCAAGCCTATCTCGCCATGATCCTGCACCTGGTGCGCGGCGAGCACATCGAGCAGCGCAGGTTGCTGCGACGGCTCGCCGATATGCAGTACACGCGCAACGAGCTCGATCTGACCGCGGGGACGTATCGCGTGCGGGGGGATGTCATCGATATCTTTCCCGCCGAGTCGGACCGTGAGGCGGTGCGAGTCGAGCTGTTCGACGACAGTATCGAGTCGCTGTCGCTCTTTGATCCGCTCACCGGGGTGATCTCGCGCAAGGTCCCGCGCTTCACCGTCTATCCGGGCACGCACTACGTCACACCCAAGGAGCGCCTGATCGGCGCCGTGGATCAGATCCGCGAGGATCTGCGCGCGCGTCTGAAGGAGTTGCGCGAGGCCGGCAAGCTGCTCGAGGCGCAGCGGCTCGAGCAGCGCACGATGTACGACATGGAAATGATGAAAGAGGTCGGCTACTGCGCCGGCATCGAGAACTACTCACGCTACCTCTCGGGCCGTGCCCCCGGCGAGCCGCCGCCGTGCCTGTTCGACTACCTGCCGCGCAACGCGCTGCTGGTGATC
>JAKAFQ010000638.1 GCA_021817875.1 Pseudomonadota bacterium | reverse complement strand
AGCCCGAAGTTGCCGGTTTCCGGCACCGTGAGGCAATACACGTCATGATCGCCGGGCAACTCCCGGACCGACACCACGCGGTGATTGCGATAGGCCGCGGCGGCGCGCAAGGCCGCCGCCGGCGCCGGCGCCCAGTGAGACGGGAGCGAATGGCCGAACGGCGCCCCGGGACGGCGCGGGGCGTCGGCGCAGAGGCCGTGTCTCAGCTGGCATTGCGCGGCGAGGGCCTCGGTGGCGTACATGCGGCCATCGAACGGCTGATACACCGCCTCGCGGCCTGCCACGGGCTGCCGGTACAGTGGCATGAGCGCATCGCCCGGCCGCAGACTCTGCGCCTCGGCAAGCCGCCCGTCGCGGCGCAGGAACTGGTGGTCCGCCGTGGCGCGGATGCGCGCACCGTTGTCCAGGCCGATCTCGAGCAGCGAGTCGCGCCCGATGAATCTCGGCGCCTCGAGCCGCGAGACGATCAGCCGCCCGTCCGCACCGATGCCATAGCCCCAGAACACCTCGCCGGAATCCTCACGGCGCGCCATCTGCTCGAGCGTCGGCGCGCTGCCGTCGGCGAGCGCCACACGGGTGTCAGCGCTGAAGCACCTGGCGTAGGTCGATTTGCCCAGGGTCACGACCAGCACGCTGCGCGGAATGCGGAAATACTCGATGGTGCGCGCCAGCGCGAAGGAATTCGGCGGAATCACGCACACATCGGATCGCAGGTCCACGAAGCTCTTCTCGTCGAAACCCTTCGGATCGACGATCGTCGAATTGATGTTGGTGAAGATCTTGAATTCGTTGGCACAGCGCACGTCGTAGCCGTAGCTCGATGTGCCGTAGGAGACGATCTTGTGGCCGTCGAGGTACCGGACCTGCCCGGCCTCGAACGGCTCGATCATGCCCTGCTCGCGCGCCATGCGGCGGATCCAGTGGTCGGACTTGATGCTCATCGGGGCGGTCATCTTCCGGGCAGATAAAACATCGGGGATCTCCGGGCGCGCACCTGCCTCGAGCGCCGCCGGCGACGCTCAGCCCGGCGGACCCGGCCGCCGCGCCTGCAGCCGCTTCATTTTTTCTCGACGACGATCTTGGGAAATGCGCCGCTGTGATCGAGCGGACGGCCCGCGAGCGCCCCGGCCGTGCGCCGCGCCATGTCGAAATACGCCTTCGCGCGCGGCGAGTCCGGGGCCGCGAGCACCGTCGGCTGGCCGCCGTCGGCCTCTTCGCGGATGCGCACATCGAGCGGCAGCTCCCCGAGCAGCCGCACGCCGTACTGGGCCGCCATGCGAACCCCGCCTCCCTCGCCGAAGATGTGCTCGACATGACCGCACTGAGAGCACACGTGCACGCTCATGTTCTCCACGATGCCGAGCACCGGCACCGAGACTTTCTCGAACATCTTCAGTCCCTTGCCGGCATCCGCAAGGGCGATGTCCTGCGGCGTGGTGACGATCACCGCGCCGGCGACGGGCACCCGCTGCGCG
Source organism: Pseudomonadota bacterium (assembly GCA_021817875.1). The sequence continues at coordinate 1,619 of JAKAFQ010000638.1, read as the reverse complement.
AGGGTGAGCTGGATATCCCCGGTGCCCGGCGGCATGTCGACCACCAGGTAGTCGAGCTCGCCCCAGTGGGTCTCGGCGAGAAGCTGGCTCAGCGCCTGGGTGACCATCGGGCCGCGCCACACCATCGGCTGGTCGGCATCCACCAGGAAGCCGATCGACATCGCCTCCACCCCGTGTTTTTTCAACGGCTCGATGTGCTTGCCGTCGTGCGAGACGGGTTGCTCGCCGGCCAGACCGAGCATCAGCGGCTGGCTCGGTCCGTAGATGTCCGCATCGAGCACCCCGACCCGGGCGCCCTGCCGGGCCCAGGCGAGCGCCAGATTCACCGCCACCGTGGATTTGCCCACCCCGCCCTTACCCGAGGCGACCGCCACGATGTTCTTGATCTTGGCGAGCGGCTGCAGAGGCCGCTGCACCGCATGCACGCGGATCTGCGATTGCACCTCGACACGCAGGGGTGCCGTCTGTCCGGCGGCCCGCACGTGCGCACCGAGCTCCGCGGCGAACGTCTCCTGGTAGCCCCCGACCGGCAAGCCGAGCACGATCCGGGCCACGTAGCCGCCGTCGGCCGCCGTCAGCTCACGCAGCGCGCCCGCCTCGCGCAGCGTCTGGTGCAGGTACGGGTCGGCGTAGGACTCGATGGCGGCGCGCAGGCCGTCGAGGATCGGATCGTCAGAGGAAACTTCGGCCATGGGAGTCTGTCGGCGCTGCCAGTGAAGAGGTGCACCATTCTAGAGCGTTACGCGGCAATTCGCATGACGGCAGCGCGGCTGTGGCATACTGCCGCCACGTCCGCGCCGAGCCTTTGCGCTCTCGAGGCCGGCGACCGGGGAGAGTGGCCCGCGCTGTTCCAGCGACCGCGGGACGCAGCGAGGCGGGGCTTGCGGGGCAGTGCACTGGAGTGCCGCGGCAGATCGGCTGATGAGCTTTTTTACCAATGTGCGCGCCGACCGGTTGATCACCGTCATCCGCTCCTCGGCGGACCCGGCGAGCGCCGAAACCCAAAAATCCGTTGCACGCCTCAAGGATCTCGGGCCCGGAACCATCGGCCCGATTCTCGCGGCGCTGCCCGAGGCGGACAAGAACGCGACCCTCGCCCTGGTGGAGGTCCTGGCCCACCTCGTCGGGCCGAAGACCTTCCCGCAATTCGTGCAGGGGCTGGTCGAAGGCAGTCCGCGGGTGGTCGCCGGCATCGCCTGGGCTCTGACCAGCAGCCGCAGCTTCCCGGCCCAGCTGCTGCTCGATGCGCTCGCCACCCCGGGGATCGCCAAGGCCAAAGTGCTCGAGGTGATCGCCGCACACAAGTCGCGCTTCACGGTCCGTGAGCTGCTCAACGCCGCCTACACGCAGGAACCCAATGAGAAGGCGGCGCTGTTTCGCATCATCGGCGAGCTCACCGGACCCAGCACCCTGCCCGAGCTCATCCAGCGGCTTCACGGCAAGGATCCGATCGCGCGGGTGCACATCATCAACGTGCTCGCCCGTTTCAACAGCGCGGAGGTCCACACGGCGCTGCAGGGCATGCTGCGCGACCCCAACAAGCTGATCCGCGCGGCGACGCTCTCGGCGTTGCAGCGCATGGACGGGGCGATCGACGTCGAGAAGGTCTGCGAACTGCT
>JAKAFQ010000055.1 GCA_021817875.1 Pseudomonadota bacterium | reverse complement strand
GTGAGCGTATGGAGAATCGTCCGAGCAGCGCCGGATCTCCGACGCCGGAAAGCTCGAGCAACTGCGGTGAGCCGATGGCTCCGGCCGCGAGGATCACCTCGCGCCGGGCATCGGCCCGTTGCCGTACTGCCGCTCGCAGGTACTCGACGCCCGTGGCGCGCGCCCCGCGGAAGGTGACCCGGCATGCGTGTGCGCCGAGGGCGATGGTCAGATTGGGCCGACGCATCACGGGCCGCAGATAGGCGCTGGCGGCCGAGACGCGCACGCCGTCGCGGATGGTGACCTGCCACAGACCCGCGCCTTCGGACTCGGCGCCGTTGAAATCCACGGTCGAGCGGATGCCGGCCGCGGCGCAGGCGGCGATGAACGCGCCGCAGAGCGGATGCACCGTGTCGGTCGGGCAGTCGATGTGCACCGGGCCGCCCTTGCCGTGAAACTGCGATGGACCGAGCGGGTGGTCTTCAAGCTTCCTGAAGTAGGGCAGCACGTCATTCCAACCCCAGCCGGGGTTGCCCGCGGCGCGCCAGTCCTCGTAATCGGCCGGCTGCCCGCGCACGAACACCATGGCGTTGATGGAGCTCGAGCCGCCGAGCACCTTGCCGCGGGGCCAGTGCGTCCTGCGCTGGCCGAGTCCCGGGTCGGGTTCGGCCTCGAACATCCAGTTGTAGCGCGGGTCGGTGAAGGTGCGGGCGTAGCCGACGGGAACACGGATCCATGGGCTCGCGTCCGAGCCCCCCGCCTCGATGAGCAGCACGCTTCGCGTGGCGTCCTCGCTCAGGCGCCGCGCGAGCACGCAGCCGGCGGAGCCGGCGCCGACGATGATGTAGTCGTATTGCGGCATCAGTGCCCGATCCGGCCGCAGCTGGCACGGCCCCCTGCGGGAGCATACGAACTGGCGGGCCGGCGAGCCATGCTTTTTCCAGATGGGACCATAGAAAATCTCCGCTTGGAGGGTGCGTCGATCCGTGGAACGCTGTCCCGGAATGCGTCGCAAAGGGGCAACATAGGCGTCGCAATCTCACAAGTCACGCATCCGCGGAATGCGCGACCATGATCCACGCCAGACTGCAGCGCTTCGGCGCTCGGCACGCCAACGGGGGAAGGGGCACGGAGGGAGCGGACCGTGCCCGGAAAATTTCACAACGTGCAGAGGTAGGCGCATGAAATCAAACCACAAGCTCTCACGCACCGTGGCCGCAATCCTGAGCGCATCGGCCGCCCACGCGGTGCTGGCCGCGAACGGCACCGGCCCTGCGCCCGCCCACACCGCCTCGCAACGCGGCCTGCAGCTGCAGGAGGTCGTGGTGACTGCGCAACGCCGGACGCAGAACATCCAGCACGTGCCGATCACCATGGAGGCGCTGACCGGCAAGACGCTGCAGCAGCTGAACGTGCAGACTTTCTCGGACTACGTGAAGTACCTGCCGAACGTCACCACGGGCAGCGCGGGACCCGGCAACGGCATCATATTCATGCGCGGCCTGTCCGATGGCGTGGTCGGCGCCGAGGGCCAGGGCACCGTGGGTACCTTCCCCAACGTCGCGGTGTACCTCGATGACTCCTCGGCGTTGCAGCCGGGCCGCGACCTCGATGTCTACGCGGTGGACCTGCAGCGCATCGAGGTCCTGGAGGGCCCGCAGGGCACGCTGTTCGGCGCCGGCGCCGAGGCCGGAGTGGTGCGCTACATCACCAACAAGCCGGATCTGTACCAGACCGAGGTGAACGTCAACGGCGGTTACGGCATCACCGCGCACGGCGACCCGAACCACAACATGAACGCGGTGTTCAACTGGCCCATCATCCGCGGCAGGCTGGCCGCCCGCCTGGTGTGGTTCACCGATCATCGCGGCGGCTACATCAACAACCTGCCGGCGACCTTCACCCGCAGCTCGCGTGACGTCGGCCTGGTATACGTGAACAACGGCGTGGTTCCGCCCGGCAGTGTGACGATCAACAACTACCAGATCGCCGCCAACGGCATCAATCCGCTGGACTACGGCGGCGCGCGCCTGGAGCTGAAGTACAAGGTCAATGACCGCTGGAGCGTGCTGCTCAGCGAGATGTACCAGGACATGAATGCGCAGGGCGTGTTCTACGAGATGCCCTACGGGAGCTACGGGCCGAACGTGGGATCGGCCCAGGCCTACGTCATCCCGGGCAGCATCAGCCCGCAGAATCCCTCCGGCGTCGTCGCCGGTCCATATCATGGCGTGGCCCTGCCGCCGCTGTCGGTGAACCTGTTCAATCCCTCCTACGACAAGGATCGCTGGGAGAACACCGAGCTGCGCGTCGACGGCAAGGTGGGGCCGCTGAGCCTGGTGTATGCCGGCGTGTATCTCGATCGGCACACCGAGCAGCTCGGCGATTACACCAACTATGCCCGCGGCCGGTACGGCTACTATTATCAGTGTCCGTACAACGCGAATTATCAGCTGCAGGGGTGCTATTCGCCTCGTGCGGCCTGGCACGACACCACCCACAACACGCACTTCTCGCAGGAGCTGCGCATCAGCACGCCGAGCGACTGGCGGCTGCGGGGCCTGGCCGGTTTCTACTACGAGGACTACAAGCTCTACGGTCTCACCCAGTGGAACTACAATACCATCCCGCAGTGCTCGCCGGGCGGGGCAACCGCCGGCTGCTTCCTGCCGCTCGTGACGTTCCCGGGCATGCCCTATCAGTCCGGTCCCAACGGCTTCGCGACCCATCCGGCGTTCTTCGACGACAGCGAGCGCACCTTCATCCAGCGCGCGGTCTATTTCTCGGCGAGTTTCGACATCGTGCCGCACAAGCTGACCATCACGGCCGGGGCGCGCTACTTCCGCATGTCGAACTCCGAGGTGGGCGGCTCGATGGGCAGCTTCTACTGCGAGCCCGTCACCCCGACGACCTATTTCGGACAATGTTTGACGTCCAATGTGACGGATTTCAACCCGGCCGACGCCGGTAACGTCAATGCACTGGGTCCACTGGTCAACGATCCGCATCTGGTGTTCACCTCGAGCAATCACCTGCTGCAGACCGGCATGCGCGGGCGCGCCAACCTGACCTGGCGGATCACCCCGGAGATCATGGCGTATTACACCTATTCGCAGGGGTTCCGTCCGGGCGGCTTCAACCGGGGCACCGGCACCTACCTCAATGACGTGAACGGCAATCCGCAATGGCGGCGGCCGGCGACCTATCTGTCCGACAACCTCACCAACAACGAGATCGGCTGGAAGACGCGCTGGCTCGACAACCGGCTGCAGGTGGACGGCGCGGTCTATCAGGAGAGCTGGACTCATACCCAGGTACAGGTGTTCTGCCCGCAGTGCGGCTTCGGCAATCTGACCTTCACCACCAACGGCGCGAATTATCGCGTCAAGGGCTTGGAGCTGGCGATCGATGCGTTGCCGATGCGCGGCCTGTCGGTGCACGCCGCGGCGTCCTGGAACAGCGGCGAGCAGGTGAATGCGCCGAAACTGACGGACAATATCAAGGGGAGCCCCAATTTCGGCAAGCCGATCACCGTGTATTACAATTCGGCGGGCCAGGGGATACCGGTGCCGAACGTGTTCGGCGCGGTGGGCGGACCGCTCGCCAATTCGCCTCCCTTCCAGGCCAACATGCGGGTTCGCTACGACTGGGTCATGGGCGCGTATTTCCCGTACGTGCAGGTCGGCTTCCAGCATCGGGCCCATTCGGTGTCCCCGACCGGGGAGATCGAGACCGATATCCAGCCGGCCTGGACCACTTACGATGCGTCGATCGGGGTGTCGCGGGGACCGTGGACGCTGTCGCTGGTGGGGACCAACCTCACCAACGTGAACAAGAGCCTGTTCACCTCCCGTCGGCAGTTCATCGAGACCTGGACCCCGATGCGACCGAGGGTGTTCGAGCTGACCTTCAGCTATCACTACGCGTCGCACTGAAAGTCCGGGTGTGCGCCGTCGGAGCGCCGCGCAATCCTGCACGGGGCTGATGGGAAGCCGTGGCCGCCGAGCGGCGGCGGGCCGCTCCGCGGCGCGACGTGGCTGGCCGCTGCCTCGCCTCGCGCAGGGTATCGCGCTGTGGGAAAGACGCTGATCCCGCCCGACGCATCCGGACAATCCCATGACGAATTTCGACCAGCGCCGGCGAGCGGCGGCGCTCATACTGGCGGCGACGCCATCGCGGCAGGATGGCGAGGCGCTCCGCGGTGCTGTCGAAGCGAGACATCGCGGAGCGGGAGCACGGCCGTATCGGCGCGTTTGCCGCTGGGGGTCTCACCGGATGGTCGACCAGGAGAGTGAGTGGACATGAGCCAGGCGAGCAGCGGCCGACGGGTTCCGACGGAAGCGGGCGCGGTCATCATCGGCCAGGGAGGCATCGTCGGGGCCTCGGTGGTTCATCACCTGCTCGAGCTCGGCTGGGACGACATCGTCGGGCTGGATAAATCCGCGATTCCCACCGACATCGGCTCCACCGCCCACGCCTCGGATTTCTGCTACATGACCAGCCATGACAGGCTGTCGTGCTGCACCACGCTGTACAGCCGGGAGTTCTACGAGCGCCTGGGCCATTATTGCCGGATCGGCGGTCTCGAGGTGGCCCGGGCCGGCGACGATGAGCGCATGGATGAGCTCAGGCGCAAGGTCGGCTCGGCCAAGGCATTCGGTACCCGCGCCGAGCTGGTGTCCGCGGGCACGGCCAAGACACTGTTCCCACTGCTCGAGGAAACGGCGATTCAGGGGGCGCTGTGGGATCCGGATGCGGGTCTGGTCGTGCCCCGCTCGCAACGTGTGGCGGGCGTGCTCCTCGAGCGCGCGGTCTCGACCGGCAGGCTTCAGGCTTTTGCCAACACCCCGGCGCTGTCGATCGACGTGCATGCGGGACGGGTGTGCGGCGTCGAGACGCGCAGGGGCTATATCAAGACACCGATCGTGATTCTGAGCAGCGGCATCTGGGGGCCGTTGCTCGCCGCGCGCAGCGGCTCGCCGCTGCCGCTGATGCCCTTCGAGCACCCGCTGCTGTTCTTCGGACCCTACACGGCGTTCGCCGGCACGGGCCAGGAGATCGGCTATCCGTTGTTGCGCGATCAGGGTAACTCCTCGTATCTGCGCGACACGGGCGATCCGACCACCTCGGAGGGCGGTCAGATCGAGTGGGGGTACTACGAGCAGAACCAGCCGCGGATGGTGCAACCGCGCGAGATCGCCGAGCCGGGCGAGGCGCGGCTGTCGCCGTCGATGCGCGATATGGACATCGAGCAGGTGATGCAGGGCTACGAGCGCGCCACCGGACTCGTGCCGCTGCTCGGCGAGCTCGGCTGGGACGAGAAGCGCTCGTTCAATGGTTTGATGTCGATCACCGCCGACGGCATGCCGCTCATCGGGGAATCGCCTGAGGTCGGTGGGCTGTGGTTCGCCGAGGCCGTGTGGGTCAAGGATGCACCGGGCATCGGCAAGCTGTTCGCCGAGTGGCTGGTCAAGGGACGTCCCGGGTGGGATCCGTTCAGCATCGACATCGCCCGCTTCTATCCGGTGCAGAAAACGCCGGCCTATGTGCTCGGGCGCTGTACGGAGACCGCCAGAAAGGTCTACAACCCGCCCGTTCATCCGCGCGAGCCGTACCTGACCGGACGTGATCTGCGCCGCGGCCCGTTCTGGCCGCGGGAGAAGGAGCTCGGCGGGCACTTCATGGAGGCGGCGGGCTGGGAACGCGCCCACGGCTACGGCGCCAACGAGCAGCGGCTCGAGAAGTATCTCGAACGCGTGCCGCAGCGGCGCAACGAGTGGGATGCCCGTCATTTCTGGCCCGTATCCAACGCCGAGCAGCTCGCGATGAGCGACGGCGTGGGGATGGTGAACCTGTCGCACTTTGCCATCTATGATGTCGTGGGCCCGGACGCCGAGGCCTTTCTCGAGTATCTCTCGGTGGCCAAGCTGGGCGGCGCCACCGCGCCGGGTCGAGGCATCTACACGCACTTCCTCGACGAAGCGGGCGGGGTGCGGGCCGATCTCACCATCATCCGCCTGGACGCCTCTCAGTACCGCGTCGTGTGCGGTGGCAGCACCGGACCGCGGGATCTGATGTGGATGAAGCGGGTCCGGGAGGCGCGTCATGACCGGGTGCAGATCCAGGACCGCACCGATGACATCGTGACGCTCGGTCTCTGGGGACCCGAGGCGCGCCGCGTCCTGCAGGCCGTGGCGGACGATCCTCAGGCGCTGTCCCAGGAACAGTTTCCGTTCGCCACGGCGCGACCGATCGGCGTGCGCGGCCTGCCGGTGTGGGCTTTCCGCATCTCCTACGTGGGCGAGCAGGGCTGGGAGCTGTATGTCTCGCCGAGTTACGGCCTGACGCTGTGGGATCTGCTGTACGAGCAGGGCGTCACGCCGGTGGGCATCGAAACCTACGCGAACACGAGACGGCTGGAGAAAAGCCTGCGGCTGCAGAACGCGGAGCTGCTCACGGAATACAACCTGTATGAGGCGGGCCTGGCGCGCGCCAAGGTCAAGGCGGATGATTTCCTCGGCAAGGCCGCTTACCTCGCCCAGCGGGAACGTCCGCGCCAGGCGGCTTATCTGTGCACGATGAGCCTGACGGAGAACATCGACAGCCGTGGCGTTGCGCGCTATCCGGTGGGTCAATGGCCCATTTTGGATCCGGACAGCGGCGAGGTGCTGGTGGATGAGCTCGCGCGGCGCTCCTTCACGACCAGCATCGCCTACGGGCCGTCGGTCGGGAAGAATCTCGCCCTCGGGTACCTGCCCGAGCGCTATGCGCAGGAAGGGCGCGCGCTCGCCCTGGAATACTTCGGCGAACGCTATCCGCTGCGCGTCGAGGCGGTCGGTCAGCGCGCGCTCTACGATCCGCACAACGAGCGTCCGAAGTCCTGAGCGGCGGCACGGCTCCGCCGTGCGGGCATCGCTCGGGGCTCCGCGGAGACAGACGCGGGCGGCGTGGGTGAGTGGCCAGGAACAGGGGCGACAGAGGGGTGTGCGCGGAGGGCTTCAGGCGCCTGACCGCCGTGTGGCCTCGAGAGCCGGCTCGTCCAGCCGGTAGCCCATGCCCGGCGTGTCGGGCAGGCTGAGCCATCCCTCGCGGTCGGTCTTCAGCGGCGCGGCCAGCATGAAATCGCGCCGCTCGAGCGACCACTCGGGCGGGTCATAGGGAAATTCGATGAACGGCGCGTCACCGAGACCGGCGACGAGGTGTGCGTTGGCGGTGAGGCCCATCCCATTGGTCCAGGTGTGTGGGGTGAAGATGACATTGTGCTCCTGCGCCATCGTCAGCACGCGTCTCATGCCGGTGATGCCGCCGACCAGGGCGACGTCGGGTTGCACCACGTCGATGCAGCGTGAGGCAATCAGGTCGCGCAACTCGTGAACCTGCCGTGTCATCTCTCCTGCGGCGATCCGGACGTCAGTCGCATCACGCAGCGCTTTCATTCCCTCGCGGTCGCCCCGGTGCAGAGGCTCCTCCATCCAGTAGACGCCGAGGCGCTCGAGCTCGCGTGCCACGGCCAGCGCGTCCTTGAGGCTCCAGGGCGCCTCGGTGTCCCAGGGCATGCGCCAGCCCTGGTTACAGTCGACCAGCAGCGTCAGCCGCTCGCCGACCCGCGCACGCACGGCCTCGAGTGCGCGGATGTCGTCCCGCCAGAGGCCGCGCTGGAAGCGGATCTTCATCGCCGGGAAACCGTCCTCGAGGTACCGCGCGGCCTGCTCGGCCAGCTGCTGCGGAGCCCGCAGCGTGCCCGAGGAGGCGTACGCGCGCACCCTGTTGGACAGGCCGCCGAGCAGCCGCCAGCACGGCTGTCCGGTGATCTTGCCGGCCAGGTCCCACAGGGCGAGGTCGAGGGGCCAGCAGCGCCCGTAATGGAAGTCGATGTGCGAGAGCACCCGGTAGTGCCGCTCCAGGGCGAGCGCATCCCGGCCGAGAAACAGATCCTCGTGCCCGGCAAAGCCCAGCATCAGATCACCCGAGGCGCAGCCCTCGAGGCCGGTGTCGGTCGTCACCCGCACGATCGTGGCGTCGAAATGCACCCGCGGACGGCTGTCCCAGCCGGCCCGGAACGGGGGCTCGAGCGGCAGGCGGTGATGGGTGATGCGGATCGAGGCGATGCGGTGTCCGGAAGGGGCGGACGGAGGTTGTTGGGGCGATGCGCTCACGGGTATGCCGTCCCGATGATCTGCCGGGCGTCCGGGATCTTACGTGCCGAGCCTTTCACATCGGCTGCGGCGCTCCAAGCCGAGAATTTGGCTGGCGGCATCGAAAAAAGGCATGGAAATCCGCTGCGCCGCCGCCGCTCGGAACGTTAGTATGCGGCTGATCGCGCCCGGGGGCTCCGGCAGGCATCGCCCGAGGCTGCGCGAGGACCGGATGGGCAAAAAGACGATCGATCGACGCTGGCTGCCGCTCAATGCGCTGCGCGCCTTCGAGGGTGTGGCCAAGCACGGCAGTTTCACGGCCGCCGCCCACGCGCTGCTGATATCCCAGAGCGCGCTGTCGCGGCACGTCATTTCGCTCGAACGGCTGATCGGCGTGCAGCTGTTCGAGCGGCGCCCCCACGCGCTCACGCTCACCAAGGCCGGGCAGCATCTGCTGCCGGCGGTTGCCAAGTCCTTCGACCGGCTGGAATACGCGATCGACGACATCCGCAACGAGGGCGCTCCGATGCAGCGGACGCTGCGGGTGCAGATGCCGCCGAGCTTCGCCGTGCAGCTCGCGGTGCCGATCCTGCGGGACTTTCGGCAGACCAGCACGGACGTGGATATCGATCTGGTGAGTCCGGCGGCGGTCGGCCCGCCGCTGGGCGACGTCGATGTGGCGGTGGTCTACTCCAAGCCCACGGTGACGGACCTGGTGGCGGATCTGCTCTGGTCCGTGCGGCTGCGCATCCTGTGTCATCCGCAGGTCGCCGAGCAGCATCGCGGTAAGCCTCTGAGCGCGTTCATCGACGCCAATGAGATCGTGCACGTGCGCCTTGATGGAGCACCGCGACACGAAGCGTGGTCGCAATTCGCGCGCCACAATGGCCTCGGCACGCTCAACGTCGAGCGCGGACTGGTGTTCGACACGGCGGTGCTCGCGGCGCAGTACGCCCTCAGCGGCCAGGGTATCGCGCTGGTCGATACCCGGCTGTTTGCCGAGCACCTGCGCGCCGGACGGCTGGTGAGTCCCTTCGAAGAGGCGCTCGAGAATGGCTATGGCTACTACCTGATCACCCACCCGGAAGGGCTGGCGGACACGGCCATTGCGCTGTTTCGGTCCTGGCTGATCGAGCGGTTCTGCGGGGCCGGGACGGCTGAGCCGCCTGTGCAGCTCGCGGTGTGCAACGAGTGGCCATCGGCGCAGAGCCGCAACCGATGAACAGTCACGCGAGAGTGGTGGTGATCGGCGGCGGTGTGGTCGGCGCGAGCGTGCTGTATCACCTGACCAAGGCGGGCTGGCCGGAGGTGATGCTGATCGAGCGCGACGAGCTCACCTGCGGCTCGACCTGGCACGCCGCCGGCGGAATGCACACGGTCAACGGTGATCCCAACGTCGCACGGCTGCAGCAATACACCATCAATCTGTATCGCGAGATCGAGCGCATCTCGGGCCAGTCGTGCGGCGTGCACCTCACGGGCGGGATGATGCTCGCCGGTACCCGCGAGCGGCTCGACTGGCTGAAGATGGCCCGGGCACGCGGCCGGTATCTCGGCATGGAGCTCGAGCTCATCTCCGTCGAAGAGGCGAAGCAGCGCTTTCCGCTGCTCGAGGCGCGGCATTTCGTCGGCGCCCTGTTCGACCCGGTGGAGGGCCACGTCGATCCGTACGGTGTGACGCATGCCTACGCGAAAGCGGCTCAGATCGGAGGCGCGAAGCTGCTCAGGCACACCCGGGTGGTGGATCTGAAGCCTCGGCCCGACGGCAGCTGGGACGTCATCACTGATCAGGGCAACGTCCACGCCGAGCACGTCGTCAATGCCGGCGGGCTGTGGGCGCGTGAAGTGGGCCGCATGGTGGGTCTGGAGCTGCCGATTCTCGCGATGGAACACCAGTATCTCATCACGGAGGAGGTGCCGGAGATTGCGGCTCTGCCGGAGCAATTGCACTGCATCGACTTCGAGGGCGAGATCTACCTGCGCGAAGAGCGTCGCGGCATGCTCCTCGGCACCTACGAGCGCGCGGGGGTGCCCTGGGCGCCGCGCGAGACACCGTGGGATTTCAGCCAGAGTCTGCTGCCGAATGATCTGGAGCGCATCGCACCCAGTCTCGAGGTGGCCTTCGAGCACTTTCCGGCGCTCGGGCGGGTCGGAATCCGCAAGGTGGTGAACGGTCCGTTCACGTTTGCGCCCGACGGCAACCCGCTCATCGGGCCGGTGAGGGGACTCAGAAATTTCTGGGTCGCCTGCGGCGTCATGGCCGGTTTCAGCCAGGGCGGGGGAGTGGGACTCGCACTGTCGCACTGGATGGTCGATGGGGATCCGGGATCGGATGTGTGGGCGATGGATGTGGCGCGCTACGGTGACTGGGCGACTCTCGCCTATACCAACGCCAAAGTGCGTGAGAATTACTCCCGCCGTTTCAGGATCCGCTTTCCGAACGAGGAGCTCGGCGCGGCGCGGCCGCTGCGCACCACGCCGGTCTATGACCGGCTGCAGTCCGCCCACGCCGTGTTCGGCGAGTATTGTGGGCTCGAGCATGCGCTGTGGTTCGCCCCGAGCGCAACCGAGGCGCACGAGAACATCACCTTCCATCGCTCGAGCGCGCAGCCGCACGTCGGGGCGGAGTGCCGCGCCGTGCAGCACGGCGCCGGCCTCATCGAAACGTCCAACTACGGCAAGATCGAGGTGAGCGGACCCGCGGCGGAGCAATGGCTCTCGCGCCTGATGGCGAACCGGGTGCCGCCGGTCGGGCGCATCGCGCTCAGCCCGATGCTCAACGAGCGGGGCAGACTGATCGGCGATTTCACCCTGTGCCGGCCGGCTGCCGAGCGGGTGCTGCTGGTGTGCACCTACGCCGCGGAGAACTGTTATATGCGTTGGTTCGAGCGGCACCTGTCTGCGGGCGTCACGCTGCGCCCGTGTACGATGGAGCATGTCGGGCTGGCGATCGCCGGTCCGGCATCGCGGGCGCTGCTTCAGGACCTGGTGCGCGAGGACGTCTCGAATGGCGCCTTCCCCTTCCTGTCGTTCCGACGGCTCGACATCGGGATGATTCCGGCGCTGGTCGGGCGGATCTCCTTCACCGGCGAGCTCGGCTACGAGATCTGGGTGAGTCCGGAGTATCAGCGCGCGCTGTATGACCTGTTGGTTTCCGCGGGCGCCGGCCGCGGACTGAGGCCGTTCGGCGCCCGGGCACTCAATGCGTTGCGGATCGAGAAGGGCTTCGGCACCTGGACGCGCGAGTTCCGGCCGATCTACGGGCCTTTCGAGGCCGGTCTCGGCCGGTTCATCGACTTCGGCAAGGAACGGTTCATCGGCCGGGCGGCCGCCCTCGAGGAGCGCGATCACGGCGGCGAGCGGCGCCTGGCGATCTTCGCGGTGAACGCGGCGCAGGCCGATGCCATCGGCGACGAACCGATCTGGCACGACGACAAGGTCGTCGGCTGGGTGACCTCGGGCGCCTACGGCCATCGGGTCGGGCGTTCGCTCGCGCTCGGTTACATCGAGTCGGGACTGCGGAATGAGACCGGGGGGTTTGAAATCGAGATCCTGGGGGAGCGGCGGGCGGCGCAGCGGCTGGACGGGGCCCCCTATGACACGAACGGCGCGCGCATGCGCGCCTGAGACGGAGTGAGCCGATGCGCCTGCAGGACATCGAGACTTTCGTGGTCGGCAACCCGCCGCCGCACTTCGGCGGACGGTATTTCGTGTTCTGCAAACTGCTCTGCGCCGATGGAGTGCACGGAGTGGGGGAGGCGTATGGTGTGCCCTTCCATCCGGAGCTGGTGGCGCGCATGCTGCAGGATGTGTTCGGACGTTATCTCGAGGGCGAGGATCCGCACGACATCGAGCGGATCTGGCGCCGCGTGTATTCCTCGGGGTATTCCCAGCGGCCCGACCTGACGCTCATGGGGGTGTTGAGCGCGCTCGAGATGGCCTGTTGGGACATCATCGGCAAGGCGGCCGGACAACCGGTGTACAAGCTGCTCGGCGGCCGCGTGCACCAGCGGTTGCGCACCTATACGTATCTGTATCCCCGGCCGGCAGACCGATCCGATGTGTACCTCGATGCCGACCTCGCGGCCGAGCGCGCCGCGGAGTACGTCAAGGAAGGCTTCACGGCGCTGAAATTCGATCCGCTCGGTCCGTATACCGCCTTCGACGGCCGCCAGCCTTCGCTCGCGGCGCTCGACCGGTGCGAGCGCTTCATGCGCCAGCTGCGCGCGGCGGTCGGCTCGAGCGCCGATCTGCTGCTCGGCACGCACGGGCAGCTGACGGCGGCCGGGGCGCTGCGCCTCGCACGGCGCATCGAGCCGTATGATCCGCTGTGGTTCGAGGAGCCGGTACCGGCCGATGCGCCGGGGGAGATGGCGAAGGTCGCGCGCTCGAGCCGGGTACCGATCGCCGCCGGCGAACGGCTCGCCACCAAGTACGAGTTCGCGCGGCTGCTCGAGACCGGGGCCGCGGCCATTCTGCAACCCAATCTCGGCCGGGTCGGCGGGATCCTGGAAGCGAAGAAGATCGCCGCGCTGGCCGAAGCGCGCCACGCGCAGATCGCGCCGCACCTGTACTGCGGCCCGGTGGTCGGCGCGGCCAATATCCAGCTCGCGGCGTGCAGCGCGAATTTCCTCATGCTCGAGGGCATCGAACGCTGGCAGGGGATGCACGCCGCGCTGCTTCGCAAGCCCATCTGCTGGCAGGACGGTTACGTGATCCCGCCGGTCGAGCCGGGGCTCGGCATCGAGCTCGATGAGCGTGTCGCCCGCAGCCACCCGTATACCGGAGAGGCTCTGCACCTCGAGATGGCCGCCGAGCCGGTTGCGTAGCGGGGGAGCGCGTGCGGGCCTCGGCTCAGCGCTGGGCGCTCTGCCAGTTTCGGGCCACG
>JAKAFQ010000637.1 GCA_021817875.1 Pseudomonadota bacterium | reverse complement strand
TGAACAAGCGATCCGATGCATCGACGAACCGCTTGTGCTGAATGGCGTCTTTGGCCTGAACCCAGTATTTGCGCACCTCTTGACCGGGCGCCGGCTTCACCGGCATGGACAAATAGGCGTGCGCGATGATCGATATTTCGCTCCAGTTGCCGAAGATCTGCTCCCCGACACGAGCCGGCAGTTGGGTCAGCACCGCGGCGTAAAGACGCGCGTCGCCATTGGTCGCCGTGAAGAACTTGTCGGTGCCGATCGCAACATACGGGTGGCACCCCAGGTGCGCGCGAGTCTGCGCCGGCAATTGGGTCAGCGGCAAACTGAACGTCGCATTACCGTGACCGACGAACCAGAATGTAAGCGTCTGGTTGTTCGCCGAGATTTTCGACGTCTGCCAACAGCCGTGATCCGTCCTCGCCGTCGCGCGACCTGGACAGAGGGTGTGTACGTTGTCGAGCAAATGCACGGAATCGTGGGCCGAATAGGACGGTACCGGCGGGGCCGGACCGATCGCGCACCCGTCGGCCACCCCCGGTAGGGTGATGGCACAAGCACCGATGCCCACGGCGATCAACGCTGCCATCAGGGCAGGTCGCCACATCAACCGATGATGCTGCGCAACGCGTATCCGCTCATCCATCAGTAAGTCACCCATGCGTGGATCACCGCCAAGACTTCGTAAAATGCGGTGCGCTCCAACCGGCGTCAATTCTCGCATCAATCGGCCCCGATCTGTCTGCTCGGTGCATCACAGTTCGTGCCGCGTTCGCCGGGAGATCGGCTGAGATCGTTCCGGTTTGAGAAACGCTGAAATTGCACAGAATGCCCGCAGCCTGCACTGCCGCCCTTCAAACAAGCAACCATGGCGATGGTCAGATGCGGAGTAACCAACGTTCTGCACGCGGTGCTTTTCAGCCGGTGACCAGATGCGCGCGGTCGCCGCCGTCTATCCCAGCCGCTTCGATTGCTCGAGCAATCCGTTGAAGATCGACTCGCTCACCGCCGTCGGAAAATTCGCCGGCAACCGTGCGGACACCGCCTCCAGCACGCGTGGTGTTTGGGCGATGAAACGCCGAATGACGGGTTCGAAGTCCTCTCCGATGCCGTTGGTCTTGGCCACTACGTTCCAGTGTCGGCGCTGAATTTCCGCGATTCGGTAGTGTGCCTTCGTGGCGCGCACGGCCATCGCGAGCTTCACTTTTTTCCTCTGGAACATCCGCGGGCCATCACCGATGACCGGCCAGGCCGACATGACGTCGTACAGGGGCGTCAATCGGTATCGACCCTTCGCCTCGATGAAAATACTGAAGTTCTTCGCATGGCCGTCCGGCGCCGCGAGCAACCAGAATAGCAATTGAGCTGCCAGGAAATTTCTGCGATCGACCTCGGGGACGTCGCTTCCACGCAGCACACCGAGTATCTCGGACATCCCGGGGCCACCGCGGTCCTCGTATTTGCGCTCGCTCGCGATGCCGGATGCTTGGCAGAAGTCCTCTTGCGGCAGACGCGCCCACCACACGTCATCGACCAGGCGCCGGTCGAAGCGCTCGACGATCAGGACCTTGTGACGTCCAAAGATCGCCATTTGGCTATTGGCGATAGGCAAGCCGAACGCCCGAGCGATCTCGGCGCACAGCCACTCGTTCTCGATCGAAGTCGAGAAGTCCGCGCGCATTCCACCGACCTCGCCGAGCGGCAGCTTGAATAGATGCGTCGTCGGCGTTGACCCCAGAGGTTTGCACCATTGGTTCCGATGCCGCAGCAGCGCCGTCTTCTCCTGTGCGCCAGCGATGGAGATGCGCAAATCCTCGTCGTCCTGAGCACCCGGCGCCGGCTCGGCGAGGGTCCGGTCGAGCAATCGCTCCACCTGTGCGTCGGTCAGCACCTCAGCGTCGATTCGACGAACGTCGGGCGGCGGCTCATCGACGGGGAGCAGCTGAATGGCTCCCACGCAGTCTCGGCCGATCTGCTCCAGAAGCTCCATGGCAGCGAGTCCCGTACCGAACTTATGGGAAAGGCGTCGCCGGATGCGCAGGCCGTCGGGCAACAGGTTGTCGAAGAACGCCTCGACTTTGGGTCCCGTCAACGGATCCGTGCCCAGCTCCAGAGGCAACGACAACGACAGCGGGCGACCCAGCCGACTGCTGAGCCAATCTCGGTCGTAGCGGAAACTGTGCCCTCCGGTCCGAGTGCACGTCCACTCCCCGACGCGCTCGCCATTCATCCAGACCGCGAGTCTCTTGCGGGTCAATGGGCGCCCGGCCATCACCAGATCTCGGAGGGCCCCGCCTCGCACGACCGGAGCGTGATCGACAGCTGCGCGCCCAACGCCATTAGGAGGGTGAGCAGCTGATCCGTCGTGAGCCGTTCCGGGTGATTCTCAATCGCCGAGATCCGCTCCTGGGACAACCCGACTTTGCGTCCGAACTCGGACTGGCTCAGTTTTCGCGCGCGACGCAGGCCGCGCAGGGCCACCTTGAGCTGGGCTGGCGTCTGGATGCGGTAGTCCGGCATCGGGAATTCTCCATTCAGAATATATCAACTATATTCGTATAGGAGAATATTTCAACATTATTCTTAAAAAAGAATAATTATGGATTATTCGCGGCGTTCTGCGTCAGTAACGCACCAGCGCCGACCCCCAGGTGAAGCCGCCGCCGAACGCCTCGAGCAGCAGCAACTGCCCGCGCTGGACCCGCCCGTCGCGCACGCCGGTGTCGAGCGCGAGCGGCACCGACGCGGCCGAGGTGTTGCCCTGGTCGCCGATCGTCACGATCACCTTCTCCATCGGCATCTCGAGCCGCTTAGCGATCGCTTCGATGATCCGGATGTTCGCCTGGTGCGGGATCAACCAGTCGAGGTCGGCCTTGGTCGCGCCGTTCGCCGCGAGCGTCTCCGTGACCAGGTGGCCGAGCGTGTTCACCGCGACCTTGTAGACCTCGTTGCCCTTCATCCGAACGCCGGCCTTGCCCGCGCGCATCAGGTCGAAGCCGAGCGAGACGCCGTCCGGGTAGAGCAGCAGGTCCTTGTACTTGCCGTCCGCGTGCAGGTGAGTGCTCATGATCCCGGGCTCTTTCGAGGGCTGCAGCACCACCGCACCGGCACCGTCCG
>JAKAFQ010000636.1 GCA_021817875.1 Pseudomonadota bacterium | reverse complement strand
CATCGGAATGCTGGCAAGACGGGCCGGCGTCAGCGTGGAAACGATCCGCTATTACCAGCGCCGCGGCTTGATCGACGAACCAGAACGGCCACTCGGCGGCATTCGACGGTACGCGCAGGATCACGCGCGTCGGTTGCGTTTCATCAAGCAGGCGCAGGCCATTGGGTTCAGCCTGGAGGAGGTGCGCGATCTGCTCGGCCTAGAAGACGGCCGGAATTGCCGTCAGGCGGCGGCGCTCGGTGCGAGGAAACTGGATCTCGTCCGGAACCGCATCGCGCAGCTGCGCAACGTCGAACTGGCGCTCAGCACGCTGATCGAACGATGTCGCTGCAACATGGGCACGGTGCGCTGTCCGCTCATCGCGGCGTTGGAAGGCGAATCCTCCTGAGGCGCACGAGTTGCGCGTTCGGGCATCCCAATGGCGCTCGGTCGCGTGACCGCGCCTCGATGAAGCCGGGTCCCTGCCCATTGCGCGGCAGCCGACGCTTCGGCGGAACCTTGAATGGCTTATGGTGCGCCTTTCCCGATCCCCTCACCGTGCGGGGGCGCACGGACGACGACTCCCCCGAGGCGCATCGTTCGACGGACGCCGGTGCGCCGCCAAGACAAGGCCCATGAATCCGATCACTTCGTTCCTGGTATTCGTTTGTCTCGCCGCGGCGCTCGCGGCCGGCTATTACGTCGATCTCTACGCGGCGTTCGTGCTGATCGCGATCGCGGCCCTCGTGTCGGCGTCGCTGAAGATGGCCAACGTGTGGCAGAAGTTCGTTATCCTGAGGCTCGGCAAGCTGCACGGCGTCAGGGGTGCGGGACTGTTCGCGATCATTCCGGTGATCGATTCAATCGTTGCGATCATCGACTCGCGTATCCAGACCACGGCGTTCAATGCCGAGCAGGCGCTCACCCGGGATACCGTGCCGGTCAACGTCGACGCGATCGTTTTCTGGCACGTGCACGACGCGGAGAAGGCTGCGCTGGCGATCACCGATTATCGTCAGGCGATCGACCGCGTTGCGCAGACTTCGCTGCGCGAGATGATCGGCTCCTCGGTGCTGGCCAGCTTGCTCTCCGATCGCAAGCAGGCGGACGAGCAACTCAAGCTCGAGATCGGCCAAAAGACCGCGCCCTGGGGCATCTCGGTGAGCGCGGTGGAGATCCGTGACGTCGCGATCCCCGCGGCGCTCCAGGATGCGATGTCGCGCCAGGCCCAGGCGGAGCGTGAGAAGCAGGCGCGGGTGATCCTCGGCTCGGCCGAAGCGGTGATCGCGGACAGCTTCGTCGCCGCCGCGGACCGGTACATCGGACATCCGATCGCGCTGCAGCTGCGGGCCATGAACATCATCTACGAGACCACCTTGGAGCGAGGCGCGACCATCCTGCTGCCGAGTTCGATGGTCGACAGCCTGAACCCTTCCGGGGCGCCGTTGGCCATGGCGCTCGCCGGCAACGCGGCGCTGAAGCCGACCGGTACGGTCGACGCCGCGCAACCCGCGCCGACGCAACCCGCGCCGGGCGGCTGATGAGCCCCTGCCCGCGACGTCGGTGAGCAAGCTGCGCTGGCGAGATAAGCCGCGCTGGCGAAGCGCGGTCGTCGCGACGCGCGGATTCCCTGCGCCATCGCCCGCTGACTCGACGTGCTCGCCCGGCTATCGCCGCCATTCCGTGTGCGGACTTCCCAGGTCCGCGGACGACCCAGCGGGTGTCGCCGCGCGGTGAGGGGTCGCTGGGGGAATGAGCAAGAGCCGACGCTGGAACGAGGGCTTGACTATGGACGAGACATTGCTTGCAAATCGGGTGTTGGCGAGCGTTCCCGCGAGGAGTCGCGACCGCCTGCGGGCCCAGATCGAGCCGGTCACGCTGAAATTCCGGCAGGTGATCTACGAACCCGGCCGCACGATCCGCCACGTCTATTTCCCGGTCGACTGTCTGATCTCGCTCCTCACCGCGGTCGACAAGCGCCGCAGCCTCGAGGTCGGCATGGTCGGCAACGAGGGCATGGCCGGAATGCCGTTCATCCTGGGCGTCGGCAAATCCGGCGTGCGCGCGATCGTGCAGGGTGGCGGCAGGGCGTTGCGCATGTCCTCGGCGCCCTTCCTCGTCGAGTTCAACCGCAATCCGCCGCTGCAACAGGCCTTGTACCGCTACACCTTCGCGCTGATGACGCAGATATCGCAAACGGCGGCCTGCAATCGGTTCCACGAAGCCGACGCACGGCTCGCGCGCTGGCTGCTGATGACCCGCGATCGCGTCGGCGGGCCGGAGTTCTTCCTCACCCATGAGTTTCTGGCGCATATGCTCGGCTTGCGGCGTGAGGGGGTCACGCAGGCCGCGAGCGAGCTCAAACGCCGGGGCGTGATCGATTACCGCCGCGGCAAGCTCAGGATATTGAACGAGCGCAAACTCGAGTCGTCCGCCTGCACCTGCTACCGGGCGGTCCAGGCGATATTCCAGCGCGCACAGGCCTAGTCGCCGCAAATCGCGCTTGTGACCCGCCAGACGGTGGTCAGCCGATGCTGAGTACGGTGCCGCACAGAGCGGTCCGGCCCCTCATGGCCCAATCGACTTCTGCCGGATCGAAGCCTCGAGGAGAAACGAACGTACATCGGTGGTGGCTCACTCGGGGTCCTGCTCGTCGTGGTATTGGCCGTGTACCTGGTGCGACGAATCTGAGCCGACCCCGTCCGCAGACCTGAGCAGATCGCGCCTTTGCGATAGGCTGCGCGACGAAGTGCGATAGACTCTTCGCGAACGATGTGCGATGGTCGAGCCGGGAGGTGCCGGTGACTACAGACCAATCGGTGCGGGGCAATCAACTCATCGACGGGCTCACGCCGGAGGAGCGGGCGCGAATCGTGCCGCATCTTCAGGTCATGCCGTTGACGCTCGGCAAAGTCCTGTACGAGCCGGGCGGCACGCTGCGCCACGTTTTCTTCCCGATCGACTCGATCGTCTCGCTGCTCTACGTGCTCGAGAACGGCGCTTCGGCGGAAATCTCGGTCGTCGGCAACGAGGGATTGATCGGCATCGCGCTGTTCATGGGCGGCGAGACGACGCCGAGCCGAGCGATCGTCCAGAGCGCCGGCACGGCCTATCGACTGCCCGCACAAC
>JAKAFQ010000635.1 GCA_021817875.1 Pseudomonadota bacterium | reverse complement strand
CAGCAGCTGCTCCGGGGTGCCGACCGGCGCATAGACGCGCACCGCGGGCAGATCGGGGCATGCGGAGCGCGCCGCCGTGTACAGCGCCTGCCCCATGCCGTGCAGGCGCTGGAATTCGTAGCGCGCTCCGGCAGGCGCCAGCGCCATCACGGCCGCCACGCTGAGCGCATTGTGCGTCGCGAACTGCGGATAGAGGCGCTCCTGAGCGGCGAAGAGCCTCAGGACGCACACCAGGTAACTGGCATCGGTGGCGGCGCGGGTGGTGTAGACCGGAAAGCTCTCGAGGCCGCGTTCCTGGGCGCGCTTGATCTCCGTGTCCCAGTACGCCCCCTTGACGAGGCGCACACTCAGGCGCCGGCCGGTCTCGCGCGCCAGTGCCGCCGCCCAATCGATGACGTACGGTGCGCGGCGTCCGTACGCCTGCACGGCGAGGCCGAGTCCCGCCCAATGGCGGGTCTCGATGTCACGCGCCAGGAGCTCGACGATGTCGAGCGACAGGTCGAGACGGTCGGCTTCCTCGGCGTCGAGGGTGAGCCCGATGCCGGCCTGGCAGGCGCTGCGCGTCAGGGCCAGGGCACGGGGAACGAGCCGCTCGAGCACCACGGAACGCTGCATCAGCGTGTATCGAGGCTCCAGTGCCGAGAGCTTCAGCGAAATGCCCGACCGCCGATGGACGGACGAGGCGCTCTGGCGTCCGAGCACCTCGATCGCGTGCTGGTAGGCGTCGAAATACCTTTGCGCATCGGCATCCGTGCGGGCGCCTTCGCCGAGCATGTCGAACGAACACAACCAAAGCTCGGGGTCCTTCTCGGCGCGCTGCAACGCCGCTTCGATCGATGCGGCGACGATGAAGGTCCGTCCCAGGAGTCTCATGGCGCGGCGCAGGGCACGGCGAGTCGCCGGCGCCACCAGGCTGTGCCTTCCGCCCGGGTCCGGCGGGAGCCCCCGCGACGCCTCGGGCAGCATCCGGCCCGCGGTGCGCAGCAGCGCCAGGCCGAGCCGCACGCCGAGGCTCAGGCCGTGGGTGCGGCTGCCCTGAACCGCGTGCAGACGCTCGGCGATCAGGCGGTCGGCGCTGATCGGATCGGGGGTGCGCAGCAGCGCCTCCGCCAGGCTCATCAGGGCCCTGCCCTCGGCGCTGTCGAGGGGGAATTGCCCGAGGAGAGAATCGGTGAGGGAGCCCACGCGCGTGTTCGCGCGCGCCGTTTCGACCCAGGCCCGGGCGTACCGGCGCGCCTCCTCCAGCGCCGGCCGGTGCCTCGAGAGTTCCCGGGTCATCGCATCGACTGCCGTCGCTTCCGGGCGCAGCGTCGCCGCCCGGACCTGCTGCCTCAGACGGTCCAGGTCACTCCCCGGGCGAGGCCCGGTTCCGTGCGCCTCGAGCCTGGCGGCCATGACCGGTGCTCCAATGATCAGTCTATTGATCTAATTTTATTTGAATTACTAGAGAATATTTTTATATTATTACCAATAGAGCAGCAAATTATACTAGAAATGGCACAAAAGACAGGATCTCGAACCGCCCGGCCCCTGGACCGGATTGATCGCAGGCTGCTCGCCCTGCTGCAGCAGGACGGACGGGCTTCGGTCTCACAGCTCGCAAGGGAGATCAACCTGACGGTCACCCCGACGCTCGAGCGCATGCGCCGCCTGGAGGCGAACGGCTTCATCCACGGGTATTTCGCTCATCTGAACGCGCGCCGCCTGGGACTGAGCCTGCTCGCCTACATCGAGGTGTCCCTCGATCGCACGACTCCGGAGGCTTTCGAGCGCTTCAAGGAGATGGTGAAGGCCCACGACGAGATCATGGAATGTCACATGGTCGCGGGCGGCTTCGATTACCTGCTCAAGGTGCGCGTCAAGGACATGGCGAGCTATCGGACTCTGCTCGGCGAGCAGATCGCCGCGGTGCGCGGCGTGCAGCAGACGCACAGCTACTTCGTGATGGAGGAGGTCAAGTCGACCCACCGGGTGGGGATACCCGAGGACGCCGGATGAGGCTCCGGTTCCTGCGGGGTCGTTGGCCTGTCGAGGGCCGAGCGCCGTGGGATCGATGCCGCGCCGTGCTGGAGTGCCTGCCGGCCTCCCTCAACTGCGCGAGGCCGGCCGATTCCGCTGTCCCAGCCTCGATTTCAGCGCCGCGAGTTGCATCCGCCAATGTTGCCACGGCGCGGCCTGCCCGATGCGGCGCGCGCTCAGGGCTTCGAGGCGCTGCGCATCGAGCGCCGCGGAGCGGCCCGGGCCATCGCCCTGCTCGAGCAGCAGCAGCGTGAACAGCTGAGTTTCCGCGGCTGCCGGGCCCAGCGCACGCCAGTAACCGGCCACGGCCGCCGAGAGATGCGCGCGGCCGGGCTCGGGCGCACCGCTTGCGATCTCTGCAAGGCCCAGGCAGGCGAGCGCTCGCAGGGTCATCCGGTGCGCCGCGCCGGCGCTCGCGACCTCGTCCCGATAGGCGGTGCGCAGCATCGTGACGGCTTCGGCGGCGTGACCCTCCCGCAGCTCCAGCCAGCCGAGATAGGTGAGTGCCTCGGCCGTCAGTCCGTCCCGACCGATGGTGCGCTTCAACTGAGCGTAGGCCGTCTGCAGCATGGCTTTCGCGGCCGCATCGTGGCCGGCGAGGAACAACCCGATGCCGTAGCGCTCCTCGACCGTTCCGGTGAGTGTTCCGCCATCCTTCTCCGCCTTTCTGACGGTGGCGAGTGCATCTGAGTACAGGCGCTGCGCCTCGGCGAACCGTCTCAGCGCCGAGTCGCACCAGGCGAGCGATGTTTCCCGGATGACGATCTGACTCACGTCCTGCTGTTGGGCATGGCGTGCGTCGGCCAGAGACCGCTCGAACCAGGGTGCGGCGGCCCGGAACTGCTGCCGGGCGAAGTAGTAATTTCCGTTGATGACGTCGCGGCGCTCCGCGGTGACGGGGCTGATCCGTTCCCAGCCGGCGAGCTGGCGGTTGGCCCGGTCCAGCCAGAGGCGGGCCTCGGCGAATTTCTGCTGCACGGTGAGGGTGAACGCGAGGCCGTATTCGGCCTGAACGAGCCGCTCGCGCACCGGTGCCGATGGCCGGGCCGCCAGTCGGATCGCCTGCCGGAACTGCCGTTGCGCGGCCTG
>JAKAFQ010000634.1 GCA_021817875.1 Pseudomonadota bacterium | reverse complement strand
ACCACGCTGCGTGACGGACTGTGGCGGGAGCTGGCCGCGCTCGGCGGTGTTCACCTCAATGGCGAGCATGCGGCACGCGTGCCGGGGATTCTCAACGTCTCTTTCGAGGGCGTCGAGGGAGAAAGCCTGGTGAGCGGGCTCAGCGATCTGGCCGTTTCGACCGGCTCGGCCTGCAATTCGGCTTCCGCCGAGCCCTCGTACGTGCTGCGTGCCCTGGGCCGGGACAGCGAGCTGGCGCAAAGCTCGCTGCGCTTGAGCTTCGGCCGGTTCACGACGCCCGCTGAGCTGCACCGGGCGGCGAGCGCGCTGCGCCGGGAACTCGGGCGGCTGCGTGCGCTCTCGCCGGCTGCCGAGGGTGCGGAGCGAGGTACAGACGGGCTGCGGACGCTACCGATGGGGGACACGGAAGTGGTGGGCGAGGCGGGCGGGCCGGGTCGGGAGGTCTGGGTCCGCTTCAGGCTCGAAGTGCACGACGAATCGGTCCGCAAGGCCTCTTTCAAGGCATACGGCTGTCCGCATACCTTGGCCGTGGCCGCATGGCTGGCTGGGCAGCTTCCGGGACGACAGCGCGCCGAGCTGCTGCCCGGGACGCCGGTGGACTGGGCGCGGCAGCTTGCGGTGCCGCAGGAGAAGCTTGGCCGGCTTCTCATCCTCGAGGATGCGCTACGGGAATGCCTGCGACTCTGGCCCGTACGGGTGTAAAATCGGCACAGGTTCCCGATGCCCCATCATCCCATCATCCCATGGCCATCTCGCTGACCGAGCCCGCCGCCAACCGCATCAAGAGCTTCCTCGCCACCCGGGGGCAGGGCATCGGCCTGCGAATCGGGGTTCGCAAGACCGGCTGCTCCGGCTTCGCCTACGTGGTGAACTATGTCGACGAGGTCCGACCCGGAGATCGGGTCTTCGAGGACCGTGGTGTGAAGGTGTACGTCGATCCGGAAAGCCTGCCGCTCATCGATGGCACGACGGTCGATTTTGTCAAACAGGGCCTCAACGAAGCATTCCGGTTCCGTAACCCCAATGTGAAGGGCGAGTGCGGCTGCGGAGAGAGCTTTTCGGTCTGAGGGCCGCTCGGTGCGCACGGCGGGTGCGGCCGCCGACCCGTCCGGCGCAGCCCGTAGGTGACGCCGGTACCGGCCCTCGCCTGCCGCTCGCAGCGCCCGGTGTGGACTGTCTCCGGGAAGCCTGCCTGGCGCGTCTGCGGCCGGGGGGCCGGTCGGGAGCGCGCCAGGGCCGCCCGGGGGGTGAAATTGCCCCGGCGGGGCGGCTCCGGGTAAACTGTATGGCTCAGCATCGGCGGTATTTCCTGTTCGAACGGGACCGCCGGCCGCATCCGGTCCCATAACAGTCCCCGAAAGGTCAATCCGAATGGCGCTCGAGCGCACCCTGTCCATCGTCAAGCCCGACGGCGTCGGCCGTAATCTCATCGGCGAGGTGTATCGCCGTTTCGAGACCGCCGGCCTTTCCATCATCGCTGCCCGCATGCTGTGGCTGTCCGAACGCCAGGCGGAGGGCTTTTACGCAGTCCATCGGGAGCGTCCGTTTTTCAAAGATCTGGTGCGCTACATGACCTCCGGGCCGGTGATGGTGCAGGTCCTGGAGGGCGAGAACGCCATCGCACGCAACCGCGAGATCATGGGCGCCACCGATCCGAAGAAGGCCGCTCCTGGAACGGTTCGAGCGGATCTGGCGCTCAGCATCGAGCAGAACGTGGTGCACGGTTCGGATGCGCCGCAGACCGCCGAGCGTGAGATTGCCTACTTCTTCAGCACAACGGAGCTGCACCCGCGCGGCTGAAAAACCGCGGCCGAAGCCCATGAGCCCCTCCGTCCCGACCACGAATCTCCTGGGCCTGCCTCGGCCCGCACTCGAGAGTTTCGTGGCGGAACTCGGCGGCAAGCCTTTCCGCGCCCGTCAGCTCATGCAGTGGGTCTACA
The DNA here is from genome assembly GCA_021817875.1 of Pseudomonadota bacterium. The sequence continues at coordinate 1,170 of JAKAFQ010000634.1, read as the reverse complement.
AGCGCGGTGAGGCATCGTTCGAGCGCATGACGGATCTGGCCAAGGCGTTTCGCGCGCAGCTGACCGAGCACGCGTGCGTGCAGCCGCCGCGGATCATCGCCACCCAGCACTCGGCCGATGGGACGCGCAAGTGGCTGCTGAGCGCCGAGGGCAGTCAGGCGTTCGAGATGGTCTACATCCCGGAGCCTGATCGCGCGACGCTCTGCATTTCCTCGCAGGTCGGTTGCGCGCTCGATTGCGCGTTCTGCTCGACGGCGCAGCAGGGCTTCAACCGCAACCTGACCAGTGCCGAGATCGTCGGCCAGGTGTGGCTCGCCAACCGTGAGCTCGCGGGCACCGTGGCGGACCTGGCGCGCGAGCGCGCGGTGACCAACGTCGTGCTCATGGGCATGGGTGAGCCGCTGGCGAATTTCCGCAACGTCGTTCCCGCGCTCGACATTCTGCTCGACGACTTCGGCTTCGATCTGTCGCGCCGGCGCGTGACGCTGTCCACATCCGGCCTGGTCCCCCAGATCTACAGGCTGGCGCAGCGCAGCAACGTCGCTCTGGCGGTCTCATTGCACGCCCCCGATGACCGGCTGCGCGACGAGCTGGTGCCGATCAACCGCATCCATCCCATCGCCGAGCTGCTCGAGGCCTGCTGGCGATACATCGACGAGCGCAACGGCCGCAGTGTGACGTTCGAGTATGTCCTGCTCGATGGCGTCAACGACTCGTCCTCCCAGGCCCTGAAGCTCGCCAGGCTCCTCGCCGGCCATCCGGCCAAGGTCAACCTCATTCCGTTCAACCCCTTCCCGGGGACGCGCTTTCGCCGTTCCCCGCCGGAAGTGGTGCAGCGTTTCCGTGACGAGCTCCTGCGCCGTGGTGTGTTGGCGACTGTTCGGCGCACACGCGGCGAGGACATCGACGCCGCGTGCGGCCAGCTCGCCGGCCGTGTCATCGACCGCACCACGGTGCGCTTCGGCAGCCGGGCCATCGGCGTGGCAGCGCACTCATGAGCGCCCTGCCAGTGGGGGCGCGGCGCCCGGCACCCGGACTCCTGGCCGCAGCCTTGCTCACGATGGCGCTCGCCGGCTGCACCAACCCCCAGGTGCTGCGGCGGCAGCATCAGGCTGCGGTCTATAACACCGAGCTCGGCGTCGCCTACATGCAGCGCGGCGATCTTGCCGT
>JAKAFQ010000633.1 GCA_021817875.1 Pseudomonadota bacterium | reverse complement strand
GTCGAGCCGAAAACCCGCGATTCCGCCCGGTAGTCCCCCGAACTGCTCCGCTCATGGCGCCCCAAACTGCTCTACCTTGCCGGGGTGATCTGATCCGCTGATCGAGGCAGCGGCTCAGATCACCCGCAGACCAGCCGGTGAGTCCCCTGCAAGCCGCAGCGCCGCGGCTGCGGACGGGCTGCCTGTTCCGACTCAAGGCGCGACAGGCGCGGACAGCCCGGCCGCGATCGCACAGATGGCCAAACCCTGCAGCGCATTCCGCATGCCAAATGCCGCGCTGGCGAACGGGCCCAGGAAGCTCGCCAAAGCGAACGCGCCGAACAGCAGGCCGAACGCCGTCTCGGCATGACCGTCCTTGACGACCTGTGCGGCCAACGCCGGCAACTTGCCCGCCATGCCGCCGAAGGCCAGGCCCATGAGCAGCGGATACAGGACGAACGCCGTTTCCCCCAGACCCTGCAACGCGGCCAGCAGGATCGCCGCGGCCAGAGCGTTGACCGCCAGCACCGCGTTCCGGCTGAAGCGTCCACCCCACAGGTCGGCCACCGCGCCAAAGGCAAGGCGGCCCAGACCATTGCCGATCGCCATGGCAGCGACCGCAAACAGCGCGAACGCCGGACCGAAGCCCAGTTCGCGGCTGAGGTGTCCGATGGTGGCGAACGCCGCGGACCCGAATGGGGCGGCGATCAACACCAGACCCAGGGCCCAACGCATCGAACGATGGCCCAGCATGGTCCGCAGTCCGACCCGCGCGGTGGCGTGCACGTCCTGCACCGGAAGGTCTGGCAGGCCGAGCCAGGCCAGCCATCCCACTGCGGCATACAGGCCCAGCAGCAACGCCAGCGCCGCGCGCCAGCCGAAATCCCCATCCAGCGACTCGAACAAGGGCGCACTGACCACCGAGGACATACCGTACAACGCCAGCAGTGCGCCGCCCAGTACGCCCCGGCGCTGGGGGTACACGCGCGAGACCACGGCGATGCAGGCCGCCGTGGACAGCCCGGCGCCGATCCCCAGTGCCACGATGCTGTAACCGAGCATGAACGGCAGCGCGTCCCCGAATGCCAGGCCGATGGCTCCGCCGACGGTGAAGCAGCCGAGTGCCACCGCCAGCATCGCCTTGGGCGATATCCGCCGCAGGCCGTGCCCGGACAGGACAACAGCCGGCAGCAGCGCCAGCGGTGTCAGCGAGAACGCGAGATCCAGGCTCGCCCGAGGCCAATGGCTTTGCGCATGGATGGCGGGCGCAATCGCGCCCCAGGAATAGACGAGACCGAAGATGAACTGGAACGGCGCCAGCAGCAGCATGGGGACCCAGCGCGAGCCGGCACGCGCTCCACGGCCCAACACCATCATGCGAGTTCCCGGTGGATATCGGAGAACAGCCGCTCGGAAGCGACCATCCCGCGCACGATCCCTGTCCGGATCCGGTGCAGTGCGTCGGCGCCCTCTGCCAGCCTTCTCCGCAGCAGGCCATCCAGTACAGCGCTGTGTTCGACGTCACAGAGGCAATGCAGATCGATGGTTCGCATGTCCAGGCTCTCGCGGCTGCACCCCATGCCCAGGAGGGAGCGCTTCCAATAGGCGTACAGGTCGCAGACCCACCACTCGATGGTCGAGAACGCGGCAAAGCTCTGCAGATCGTCGCCGTCGGCGATGATCGAGGCATGTGCGTCGTAAAAGCGCCCGGAGATGGCTTTCGATGCGCTCTCGATGGCGGCAATGCGACGTCCGAGGCCAGTCGCCCGGTACGACTCGATCCGCCGCAGGCTCTGGATGAACTGGCGGTAGAGTTCTCCGTGCTGGACCTTCCAGGCCGTCTCTGACGTCGCACCCAGGCCGATTTCGTCGATCAGGTTCTCATAGATGACGGCCTTCAGGTCCTCATCCCGCAAAGCCATGAATAACCGGCAGACGTACTCGGTGAAGTCGTACACGAAATGGGCGTACAACTCGAACATCAAAACGAGCTTTGCGGGATCGTCTCCGACCGCCTGCTTGAGAGGATGTTCCAGAACCAGCGCAGTCCGCAATTTCAGCAAATCATCCAATCCGGTATCCGACTGAATGGGGTTCGCAGGAAAATCGGCAGCATGGGAATCCATCAGGATCGCGGACATCGTTTCCCTCTCGTTTCTGGATAGACACTTGACCAACGGGGCTGGCAGGCGAGTGACAGGCAGCTTAGGCAGCAGCGGCTGGCAAGCTTGCCGCGGCATGAACCGATTCATTGGATGGGAATGAACATGCTGGAAGACCGGAACCAGGGGATGTCAGCCCGCGAATGGGAGCGGTTGCTGGCGGAGCGCTTCATGCCGGGCCAGGTCGTCTTGCAGGACGCCGGCGCTGGCGGCCGCCTGGACCAGCACGCGCGGTTCAAAACGCTATGGCTGGCACGGCTATCGGTCCGACCGCAGTCGATCACCCATGCGCTTCCCGATCTCGGCACCCTCCCGGCCGAGGAGCGCGCATCGGTCGTCGCACACGTCGTCATCGAGGGCGACGGATTCATTGAACAGAGCGGCGCCCGCCTCTCGTTCGGTGCGGGAGACATCTCGTTCCGCAACCTGACTGAGCCGTCACGGGTCGTGTTCAAGACGCCCGGCCGCTTTTACGCCATACGGTTGCCGGCGGCGGTCATGCGAATCCATCGTTCAGACGACGCGAAGTCCCGCCTCCTTGCTCCGAGGATCTCGCACGGCGCCACGCTGCCGGCGGAGACAGCCCGCCGGCTGTTGTGCGGCATGGCCATGGACGGCTCCGGTGGCGCCACCGATTTCTTCTTGTCGCTTGCCCTTCCGTGGTTATTCGCAGCGGCCTATCACGGTGATACAGCGCCAGGGCCTGCAGTCCGGACCGCAAATGCGCTGCGCTGGCAGCAGGCGCTCGAATACCTGGAACAGCACGCTTACGACGCGGACGACCTGTCCGCCGCCGCCTGTGCCCAGGCGATGGGTGTTTCGGAACGCTACCTGCACCGACTCTTCGCCGAGCGAGGGCTGCGCTTCTCCCGGACGGTGCTGGGCAAGCGTCTCGCAGCCGCGCAGGCCATGCTGCAGAGTGCGACCTACCGGGAGAAAGCGATCGCTTCCATCGCTTATGAGTGCGGCTTCAAGGATC
>JAKAFQ010000632.1 GCA_021817875.1 Pseudomonadota bacterium | reverse complement strand
CGCCGTTCGCCCGGATGAGAGCCGTTCTGTGTCGATCGACACAGGCGCCCGAGGCGGAAGTCCCCCGGCGCAGGCCGCACGGCGGTGCGCGGCTCGAGGGGCACCGTATGGCGCAATCAGCGGGTCAAGAGGAGCCCCATGAACGAACCCCGGATGCCCGAATGGCGGCCCATGCGCAGCGTGATCATGGTGTGTGTGCGCGACGACAGCGATCTGCCCGCGGCCTATCGCTGGCTGTACAAGCATCACGTTGCCGACTCGATCTCGCAGTTTGCCCCCTACGTGACCCGGTACTGCTCGTACCGGGCGCTGCCGATCCCTCCGGGAGGCGAGGATTTCGGAACGTACAACTTCATCATGACCGAGCACTACTGGCTGATCGATCCGTTCGCGGGCGATCAGAGCGGTACGCCGCGCGGCCTGGCGTTCAAGGAGTATTTCACCGACGAGTACCTGGTGGTGACGCGCCAGAAGCCGGGCGGCGCCCTGCGGGAAAGCCGCTGGACCGGCACGCGCGACGGCTACCATCCGACGGTGTTCACGTTCCTGCCGATGTTCTGGGAAGAGGATTTCAAGGGGAGTCAGCGCACCATCGAGGATGGGCCCAATTATCGCTGGCAGATCACCTTCGCCTATCCGGATGGAATCTCCCGCGACCAGGGCGATGAGTGGTTCCGCACCGAGTTCGCGCCGGTCATCTCGGCCCTGCCGCAGGTCAACCGCTTCCTGTCCAGCCGGGTGCTCGATTCGCCGCGCAAATCACCGTTCCACCGCTTCTGCGAAATCTGGTTCGACAACAGCCGCGAATGGCAGAAGGCCATGGCGCAGGCGCGCGCCGCGCTGCGCAAGCCCGCCTGGGCGAGCTCGGAGCGGTTCCCGTTCTTCGAGCCGTACAAGGAGTTCGTCGGAGTCTTCCTGCTCGACCGGCCGGAGAGCGATCACCTGCAGCAGTTTCGAGGTTACCTGACCACGAGATGAGCGGCCCCCATGCCCATCCCCGTCAGCGCCGCGGCGCCGTACGGCGCGCGGCGGCTTCCCGACCCTGCGCGACGGGGGCACCTGCGCTCACGTCCCGCACCACGCACCATGACTCGAGCCCGCCATTCAATCCTGCCACTCAACCCTGGAGTACCTGCGCATGACTCTCTGTGATCACGGCGTTCAGCGGCGTACTGCCGGGCGATGCCTGCTGCTTGCGCTGTCGCTGGCGGCCAGCGCGGCAGCCCTGGCGGGCCCCAGCGTCTATCCCACCGGGGTGACGCGCTACGATCCGGCGCGGGCGTACAACTGTGATGTCCTGTTCAGCTCTTCGGACGGCAAGACCTACCTGATCGACATGAACGGCAATGTGCTGCATGTCTGGAACTACGGGGGCTTTCCGGCGCGGATGCTCAATCCCGATTCGACGGGCGGCGTCAGGGGTGAGATCGGCGTGCAGACCGCGCTCGTGCCCGCGGGAAGCCGCGCCGGCGCGATCAGTCTGGTACCGGGCGAGAAGGGCCCGTTCGCGGATCTGACGTTCGGCTATGTCAACTGGCAGGGCAGGATACTCTGGCAGTGGGGCACGCAGGCCCCGGGCGGGGCGGTGCTGCAGCATCATGACTGGCAGCGGCTGGCGAACGGAGACACGCTGATTCTCGGCGACCGGGTGACGCGGCTGAAGGGATTCGGCAAGCGGATGATGCTCGATTCGGTGATCTACGAGGTGAACCCAGCCGGGCGGATCGTCTGGAGCTGGAGGGCCTCCCGGCACCTGAAGGGCATGGGGTTCAGCGGCGCGCGGCTGAAGCTCATGGAGCGCGACGCGCCGGCCGATTACCTGCACATGAACGCCATGCACGCCCTCGGCCCGAATCACTGGGCGGCGTCCGGTGACCGGCGTTTTGCCCCGCAGAACATTCTGATCAGTTCGCGCAACGCGAACTTCCTCGCGATCATCAGCCGCAGGACCGGCCGGATCGTCTGGCGCCTGGGCCCCGGGTTTCCGCCGAGAAAGACCAGCGTGTTCTCCGACCTCGGAAAGAAGGCGCCGTTCCCGGTCGATGGATTCAGCGGACAACATGATGCGCACATGATCCCGGAGGGACTGCCCGGCGCCGGCGACCTGCTGGTGTTCGACAACGAGGGAGAAGCCGGCTACCCCCCGGCGGATCTGCCCGTGGTGTCCGGCTCACGCGTCCTCGAGATCAATCCGGTGACGCGACAGGTGGTGTGGCAGTATACCGGCACGAAGCGGACGTTCTTCAGTCCGTTCATCGGCAGCGCCCAGCGGCTTCCCAACGGCAACACGCTGATCGACGAGGGGATCTGGGGCCGGTTCTTCCAGGTGACCGCCGCGGGCAGGATCGTCTGGGAGTACCTGTCGCCTTTTGTCGGCAAAGGGCCACGCGGCCTGAAGAAGATTCCCTGGGTGTATCGGATTCAGGCCGTCCCCTACAGTTGGGTGCCGGCCGGGGTGCGCCAGTCGGAAATACCCGTTCATCCACCGGCTTTCGGAAAGTTTCACGTGACAGCGGGAGGCTGAACAGCGGGAATGATCGGTTCGATTGGCATTCGGGCAGGTATGAGGTAGGTCATGTTGAAGCTGGGTTATAAGGCGTCGGCCGAGCAGTTTTCCGGCAGGGAACTGCTCGAGTACGGTGTGCTCGCCGAACAGGTGGGCCTCGATTCGGTGTGGATCAGCGATCATTTCCAGCCCTGGCGGCACAGCGGCGGCCAGGCGTCATTCTCGCTCGCCTGGCTCGGGGCGCTCGGCGCGAAAACCACACGGGTGCTGATGGGCACCAGCGTGCTGACACCGACGTTCCGTTACCATCCCTCGGTCGTCGCCCAGGCGTTCAGCACGCTCGGCGCGATGTTCGATGACCGTGTGGCGCTCGGCATCGGCACCGGCGAGTCGCTCAATGAAGTGCCCTCGAGCGGCATGGCGTGGCCGGAGCAGAAGGAGCGTACCGCGCGATTCAAGGAGGCCGTCGAGCTGATCCAGAAGCTCTGGCGGGAGGAGCGTGTGACCTATGAGGGACGCTTTTACCGTACCGACAGGGCCACTATCTACGAGCGACCGGCACGCACCGTGCCGATCTATGTGGCCGGCGCCGGCCCGTTCATGGCGAAGTTTGCCGG
>JAKAFQ010000631.1 GCA_021817875.1 Pseudomonadota bacterium | reverse complement strand
AGTTGTAGCTATAGGCCGTCTCGTATCGCTTATCGAGGAGATTCTCGAGACGCACACTCCAGCGCAGCGTGCGACCTATCGGTCCGTCCGCGGTGAGACTGACCGTGGTATAGCTGCCGAGGGTCACCGGAATCGCCGTGAAACTCGCCGAATAGGCAACGTCGGGCCGTGGACCGGTGTAGTGGATGAGTACGCCGGTTTCAATGCGCCCGAACTCGTACTCTAGACTCACGTTCGCCATGCTCCTCGCCAAGCGCTGCAGGGTCGGATCGCCAGGTTCGCTCACCGCCAGCGGCTGCTGCAAGGTCACATTCGCATCATAGGTCCATCGCCGCCAACTGCCTCGAGCCGTGAGCTCGAGCCCACGGGTGCGTGTGCGCGCGATGTTCGCGAATTCCGTCAATCCGCTCGGGGTCGTGCCAAAACCCCACATGTCACCGCCCGTGGTCTGGAATAATGTGGCGCGAACAATGTTCGTTCCGCCGGACCACTGCAGCGCCGTCTGCACAGTATGTGCCGACTCGGGCTTCAGCAAGGGATTGGCCGCCCAGTACGGATTGCTGTAATACAGATATCCGAGCGGTGGTACGTTGAAGGCGCTCGAATAGCTGGCGATGGCCTCGAACCCGAGACCCAACTGTCGACCATAACCGACGTAAAAAGTGTTCTTGGTGCTCGCGTAGCCGTCGAATTGGTCGTGGCGCAGGTTCAGCTGGATCTCATTGCCGGCAAATGAGCCGTTTACGCCAACGAAAACGGCGGTCACGTTGCGCGAGACGCTCGGAATGCCACCCTGCCCGGCGCTCGTGACAGACTGGTGCTGATGGGTTGCGCCACCAGTCAACGTCCAGGCTTTGGAAATCCGGATGACGTTCCGCCACAGCACATCGAGGTGCGTCGAACGGTACGTTGCGGGGTAGCTGCCGAGATTGATGTTATCCGTGCGCTGACGAGACAGACTCAGGTGCGAGGTCCAGATCGCACCAACCCGGTTGTCGCTGAAGATCTGCAGCAGGCTCTGCTTGGTACGGCCGCCGGCGCTCTCATTGTCGTAGCTGTAGCGTCCGTCACCGAGAAACGCGCGCACGCCAAGCTGCTGATGCTGACCCAGTTCCTGCACAAGCGAGGCGTTCGCAGTCAGGTTGTGATACCCGTCGGTGCTGTTCGACGTCACGAAGACGCTTTCAGCGGGATTGATTGACGGGATGCCGGCCGTGGTGTAGCGGCTGACTCCGACCTGCAGGCGAGTGTGGTCAATCTCGCCGCTGGCGTTGGCCGAGGCCGTCACGGTGTTACGGCTGCCCGCCGTCAGGGACAGTTCGGCCTGCGGCTTGCGGCCGCCCTCGCGCGTGGTGATCAGGATGACGCCGCCGATCGCGCCCGAGCCGTAGATCGCCGATACGTTACCGTGGATAACTTCGATGCGCTCGATCTGATCGGTGGTGACGTTCTCAAGATAGTCGCCCCCGCCGGAGGCATCTTCGGTAGTGAGCGGCACGCCGTCAAGCAGAATGAGAACTCCGGCATCCGTGCCGCCAAATCCCTCAAGATAAGGCGTCGCGGTGTGCCCCGGGCCGCCATTGGAGGTGATCTGCACTCCCGCTATTCGTTGTAGCAGGGTCGAGAGATTTTTCACGCCGCTCCGTTCGATCTGCACACGGGTGAGCACGCTTACGCTCGGCAGTGCCTGAGCCAGGGGCTGGGGAAATGTCGCCGCTGAGATGACGACGGTCGATAAGCCACTCGGTGGATCGGCGGCGATTGCGGGCGTCACGATCGCCGCCAAAGATAAAAGTGTCAGCGACACATGGAATGCACCAATCGCTCTTCGTGTGTCATCCAACAGGCGACACGACGGCGGCGCAACCCATCGCCGGCGCTCAGCCTTTACCGCGTGTTCGCAACGGACATCTAGAATGCAAGAAGGCAGCGTCGGGATCGATCGCATCGCAGTGCTCCGTACAAGTGCCCTCAGGGGCGTGGTAACGACAGCCGATGCGATGGGCACGGTCGATCACAGACAACGCATGCGAAACCCACGTTCCGCGCGCGCGCCTGAATTCACTGATCGTGGAATGCTATCCCACGGCCTCCGCATCGGTCCCAATGTCACCGCTGCGAATGACCGCTCCGTGTGGTACGCCCCGCCCACCGGTTGGGTGACCGTACTGGCAGGTCTCCTGGCTCGCGGGTCTTGATCGTGCGTCCGGCCTTCCCAGTTTCCCAGTGGCCGTGATGGACGCGGACTCTCCGCTTACAGTTACGGGGGTAGCCGCGGCTTCGGCTCATGGAGCTTCACCGCGTTCCCTCTTGCCTCCCCAGCGTTCGCCGGGGAACCAGCACGTACGCTCAGTCTCGCTTGTGGCCCTAGTCCGCGTCAAGCTCTCCTGCGCAATTCACACGGGTTCGCTGACCCCGCGGTTGTCGGGCAGCGGATGTCGCCGTGCAGGCGGAAGATGCGGAGCAGGTCCCTTCAGCAGTCTCGATTTCCAAGAAGAGGAGACCGAACACTGACGTAGTAACGCGTTAGATAGAGTGTTGGAGGCTAAGAGCGGAATCGAACCGCTGTGGGCGGCTTTGCAGGCCGATCGTGGCTGGGCAAATCAATTACTTGGGTCTATCCGAGATTCCCAATGACAAGTTCCGGGACCAAGTGCTTGATTGGATTACGCCATGTGGTTACAAGCCTCACCCGAGCGCAGGGGCGTCCAGCGGTTTTCCCCGTAGTCCACAGGCCAAAGCCGCCCCGGTGGCCCGGCCCATCCCACATGCCGGGCCAGACGGGCGGGCGAGCGCAGCGAGCGCCTGTGGACCCACGGGGGAAACCTGTTTCCGCGGAAATATGCGCAGCTCAAGAATCGCTCATACTCTGGAAATCCCGTGAAATTAGGTACTTGGCGCTTTGGGAATCTCGGACATAGCCAATTACTTGCGTGTGCTTTGACACACTTTGACACCCCGGAACCACAGTCGCGCTGGCCCGTTCGTGCCTCGGAAGCCGCCGATTCACCTCCCTTGGTGCCTTGTGAGGCCACAGCGGCTCCATGCGGCCCCGGAATCCCTGACCGCGCGGTGAATGTTCGCATCCGACTCCTCAGCAGTCCGGCAGTTCGCGTGAAGGGTCCG
>JAKAFQ010000630.1 GCA_021817875.1 Pseudomonadota bacterium | reverse complement strand
CCGCATATCGCACGACATGGACCTTGAAAGGGCGTCGCGCGTGCTCCGTCGGGGCCACACTCGAAAGTACCGCCTCTTCAAGACCGTCCAAAGTCATTGTCGCGAGCACGGGCGAAATCACACCACCTTGTGGAGTGCCTGCTTCGGTCGCGAACAGGGTGTCCATCTCAATATACCCGGCTTGAAGCCGTCGTCGAAGGACCGCTTTGTCCATCGGTATATTGCTAAGCAACCATTCGTGGCTGATGTTATCGAAGGACCACCCGACAGACTGCCCACCACCGCCGTCATCTCGACGGTTATCCCGCCCAAGTAACCATCGTTCGACCCCACCATCCGTTCGAAGGATCGGTCCTCGAAGTCCTTGGTTGGTGTAAACGCGGCGGCGAGCGCCGGCTGACCCTCGTATTGCCCGATGGAACCAAGGCGCTGGTGCCGGCGGCATGGACCGACCTGCAAGGCAACGCTGCGCCGCCGGCTGGTCAAGCAGCATCGCTGGCCTCCCACACTGAGCTTTTGCGGGCGCGCACGGTTCTCGATGCGTTGCTCCGGCGGCTCGACGGTGTAACAACAGTCCCTTCGCCGCAACGAGAGGAGAGGGACGACCGTGCAGCAGCTGAGCTTCCTCGATCCACCGGCGTCCAGGGACGCCGCCGCCCCACCACCGGTCCTAAACGCGCTCGACGAGGAGCAGCACGCCAAGCTCGTGCTGCGACTCGCGCGGCTGATCGTAAAGGCCCTCGATCCAACCGCAGGAGGACAGACCGATGAGCGAGATGAGTAAGATCACGCAGGATCATGTACGCCGCTCGGCGATCGTCTACGTGCGTCAGTCGAGCACCACACAGGTCGAGAACAACCGCGAGTCGACCGCCCGTCAGTACCAGCTCGCCGAGCGCGCCGTAGACCTGGGGTGGCGCCGCGACCAGGTGAAAATCATCGACGAGGACCTCGGCATCACCGGCTCCGGTGTCCGCGATCGAACCGGCTTCGCACGCATGATCGCCGAGGTGGGCTTGGGGCTCGTTGGCATCGTGCTCGGGCTCGAGGTCTCGCGTCTGGCGCGCAACAACGCCGACTGGTACCGTTTGCTCGATCTTTGCGGACTTACGCACACCCTCATCGGCGATGCCGACGGCATCTATCACCCGGGGTTGTTCAATGATCGGTTGGTTCTGGGGCTCAAAGGCACGATGTCGGAAGCGGAGTTGCACGTGTTGCGGGCACGGCTCCTGGGCGGCATCCGCAACAAGGCCGAACGCGGCGAGCTCTCGCGTGCTCTGCCCGTTGGACTCGTCCGCGGCGAGGGCGATGGCGAGGTCCTCCTGCATCCGGACGAGTCGGTGCAGGCGGCGATCCGCGCCGTGTTCGAGCGCTTCGCCGAGATGGGCTCGGCACGCCGCGTATGGCTCTGGTTCCGCTCGCAGGGGCTGCGCTTTCCGCTGCACTCCAACTTGCTCACCGACCTTCGATGGGTTGCAGCCACGTACACCAAGATCCATCAGGTTCTCACCAACCCGTTCTACGCGGGCGTGTATGTCTATGGCCGAACGCAGCAGACCGCTTACCTCGATCCGGAGGGGCGCGTTCGCAAGCGTCTCAAGCGCCGCACGCGCGCCGAGTGGCCGGTCTTCATCCGCGATCATCACGCCGGCTACATCGACTGGTCGATCTTCGAGGCGAACCAGAAGCGCCTCGGCGCCAACATCCGGCCACGGCCGCACCAAAGCGGGGGCGCGGTGAGAGAGGGATCCGCGCTCCTGCAGGGGATCGCCCTCTGCGGACACTGCGGCCGGCGCCTCGCTGTGCATTACAGCGGACGCTACTCTGCGCCCGGCTATCACTGCGCCGGCAAGAACATCGTCAATGGCCGCGGCGAGTATTGCCTGAACATTGGCGGCGTGCAGATCGATGCGGCCGTCGCGGAGGCGTTCCTCGCGGCGCTCGCGCCGGCCGGCATGCAGGCCTCGCTTCAAGCCCTCGAGCAGCTCGACGCTGATCAGGAGACCACGCTCGCGCAGTTCCGCCGCGACGTCGAACGTGCGCGCTACAACGCGCAGCGTGCCGAACGGCGTTATCGAGCCGTCGACCCGGAGAACCGACTCGTTGCGCGCGGCCTCGAGACGGAGTGGGAGACATCCTTGCAGGAACTCAAAACGGCCGAAGCCGAGCTCTCGAACCGAGAACAGGAACGGCCGCGGCCGCTCACGCACGCAGAACGCGACTCGATCCTCGCCATGGGGAAAGATGTTAAGCGGGTCTGGGCGGCCCCGACCACCGCGGACCGCGATCGCAAGGAGCTGCTGCGCGCGTTGCTCGAGGATGTCACGCTCAAGGTCGAGCGCGATGACTACAACGCACATCTGACGCTGCGCTGGAGAGGCGGGCTCTTCAGCGAACTCGACGTCGCGCTGCCGCGCTCGCATCCGGCGCCGATCCGCACCGCCGACGACACCATCGATCTGCTGCGTCGTCTCGCGGCGCTCTATCCGGATACGAAGATCGCTGGCATCTTGAACCGCCAGGGACGCACCACGGCAACCGGCTTGTCCTTCACGGCAAATCGCGTTGCGAGCTTGCGCACAAGCTGGCAGATCCCGTGCTTCGAACCGAGCGAGCACACACCCGACGGCGAGTGCATGACCATCGAGCAGGCCGCGCGTGCGCTCAACCTCGCGCCCTCCACCTTGCATCGTCAGCTCAACGCTGGCTTCATAGCCGGCGAGCAGGTCACGCCGGGCGCGCCATGGCGCATCCGAGTCGACGAGGAGCTGCGTTCGCGCTTCGTCGAGAACGCGCCCGAAGGCTTCGTGAAAATGTTCAAGGCAATGAGACTTCTCGGCATCTCGCGACAGGCGGTCTTGCAGCGTGTAAAGCGCGGCGAGATCAAAGCGGTACATGTCTACCGCGGACGCGCAAAAGGCCTGCGAATACAGATGCCTGCGGTCACCGCCGACCTCTTTGATACACTCAAAATAGCTGGAGACGTAGTGTGAAGAAGCATCCAAACAACCACGGATGTCGCCCTCCAGGATCCACTGTGCACAGTCCTTCCTGGCGAGCGCGCAAAAACAATACGCGATAGCGTCGGCGGTCGAACGCACCGGCCGGAACCCATATGAGTTAC